>DAIQAW010000104.1:0-4672 GCA_036781465.1 Candidatus Aquirickettsiella sp. | reverse complement strand
ATCCAACAGGGATTTTTTTTAAAAAAATTGTCTAAATTACTTAGAATTTCTTTTTCTTTATCGTCATAAAAACCATACCTAATTTCTTCTGTTTTATATTTATTAGCTATATAATGTATTTGTGCATATATTAAAAGTAATTTAGAATGATCGATAAAATGTTCAGTTCCTTCGATAGTAGAAGGATTTCCTATATAGTCTTTTTGTAATTGTTCTAATTGAGTAAAAGAAGTTCCATGAGAGAAATTATAAAAAAGGTCGCCTAATAAAAACGGGTTAAATATGACTTCTATGGCCTTGGTTTTTTTTCGCTTACGTAATGTTATTTGTAGATCTTCCTTAAATCTTTTATAATATCCTGCACAAGGATGAGAATGTCCTGTAATCATACGGATTTCTTCTGCTGGACTTTGTCTTTGCGAGCCAATCAAAATTTCAACAGTAGGAGGGTTTTTTGCATTTTCTTGTAGAGACTTCTGTGCTTCTTGCGACAAGTTTTCAAGAAAGGCTTTATATTTAGCACTTTGACAAGCGCTATCAAGACAGCCATCAAAATCAATACTATAGATTAAAATCATAAAAAGCCTTTTTAAAATTATTATAAAAGTCATTAGGTTAACAATTAATTCTATTAAGCTAAAAAAAGAATTACAAGTCGTAGGTCATCTGTTACGACTTTTTCATTACCAATCAGTCATAAATTTTCGATGCACAGGCGATTCCCCTAAACAGAGCGCTTTAAACAAAATGGGGTTTTTTTCTAAAAATGGATTAAAGATCAAAATTTGACATTTAAAGCTAATTTAGCTTACGCTTTTAAGGTTATTAAGAATAGTACGGGGATATTTGTGTTGTTTAAATTTATTAATGGTTTGATTTATATTTTTTTGCCTTAGGGCGTTGGTGTTTATTTCAATCGTAACGTTAAAAAGATAATGCTTACGCGCAGCCGATTGCTTATTCAAGATTTTGGTTTTGACGTCTTCGTGGCTTACTAGGCTTAGTTACTGCAGTTTTATTGCATACGGTTATGGGTCAGCCTATTTTTTTGGATAATTATTAAATTTATGTCAGATTTTACTACGGCAAATTTTAGCAAAGCGATTAGTGGTGATTACCGTATTCCAATTAAAGCGATCTTTTTGGAGGCTTGGTATCGCGTAAAGGGAATGAAGGCTGCTTTTTGGCTAGGTTTTCTTTACTTCATATTAGCGATGGCGGCAGCTTGCCTGGTACTAGGTTTAGTATTGGCCTTATATGATGTGTTTATATTGTCATTGGCAAGTATCCATAATGCAGGCTTTTTGTATAATTTAAAGCTAGGGCTTAAATTTATTGTGGTTGCTATCGTTGAAGTGTTACGTTTTTTATTCACCGCTTCTTTAGCCTA
Organism: Candidatus Aquirickettsiella sp.; assembly: GCA_036781465.1. Taxonomy (GTDB): domain Bacteria; phylum Pseudomonadota; class Gammaproteobacteria; order Diplorickettsiales; family Diplorickettsiaceae; genus Aquirickettsiella. The sequence continues at coordinate 3,282 of DAIQAW010000104.1, read as the reverse complement.
TATGGCTTTACAGCATTTACGTCAGCAAGCTATTCATGGGAATATGGTATTTGCATTTCGTCATGCTTGGCGGCCATTGTTAATTATTGCATTGTTACTCTATATATTAAATAGCTTTATTATCTCAGGCACGAATATTCTTTTACATAGTGTATTATTTAAACAGCAGATTGTTTTCCTAGGATCAGGTTTCGGCAGCATTTTTTTACTACTTATTTTTTTTATCTGTTTCTCTCTATATTTCTACCTTTCGATTCTTGTCTATATGACGGTATTGCTTATCTTAGATCAAAAACTAATCTGGAAAGAAAGTTTAAGTTTGGCCTTTCTGTCCGTCAATAAACATTTTTTTAAAAATATTGCTTTGATTATTGTAACCAGTTTAGTATTTGGGCTTTTAGCGTTGATGACCTTAGGTATTGGTATAATTTGGCTATTGCCCATGACGTCCTTAGTGACAGCCATCCAATATAATCAAATTTTTTGTGAAGGAGATTTATAGTTAGGCACAGCATGGAATTTTTGGCAAATATAAGAAGAGAGTATTATGGCAGGACATAGTAAATGGGCAAATATTCAGCATCGGAAAAATAAACAAGATGCGAAACGCGGTAAATTATTTACCAAACTGATCCGTGAAATCACCGTGGCTGCTAGAATGGGAGGCGCTGATTTAAATAGTAATCCACGTTTACGTTTGGCAGTGGATAAGGCCTTATCGGCTAATATGACCCGAGATACCATTGATCGTGCTACCAAACGCGGTGCGGGCGGCTTAGATGGTGCGCAAATGGAAGAAATTCGTTATGAAGGTTATGGGCCTAAAGGCGTTGCTGTTTTAGTTGATACCCTAACCGATAATCGCAATCGCACCGTCGCTGAAGTACGTCATGCATTTAGCAAATCTGGCGGTAATTTGGGTACGTCGGGATCAGTTGCTTATTTATTTAGTAAAAAAGGGGTGATCACTTTCCCACCCGGTTCCGAAGAAGAACGTATTTTGGAGATTGCTTTAGAAGCAGGTGCCGAAGACGCTATCACTTATCCTGATAATAGTATTGATATTTGGGTTGCAGAAAGCCAATTACCAGGCTTAACTAAACTTTTTCAAGAAAAAAAATTAAATTTTGCGAATAGTGAAGTGACTTGGTTGGCGAGTATGAAAGTTGATCTGAATGCTGAGGATCAAGAAAAACTGGAACACTTAATTGATATGCTAGAAGATTTAGACGATGTGCAAAATGTCTATACCAATCAAGCTTAATGCTGAATCAAAGCCATAACGTTCCTAAAAGCGTCATTATTTTAGGTATTGATCCGGGTTCTTGTATTACCGGTTATGGTATTATTCAAATTGCAGGTTCACAATTAAACTATCTCGGTAGCGGTTGCATTAAAATTGCGAGTATTGCCTTTTCTGAACGACTGGAAAAAATATTTACTGGCTTACAAAGTATCGTTGCTCAATATAAACCGAATGAAGTGGCTGTAGAACAAGTATTTATGCATATTAATCCGAATGCTGCACTAAAATTAGGTCAAGCCAGAGGGGCCGCGTTAACAGCCGCCGCAGTGGCTAAACTCATGGTCAGTGAGTATTCTGCCCGACAGGTTAAACAATCGGTGGTGGGGTACGGGGCTGCAAGTAAACAACAAGTACAACATATGGTACGCTTGTTATTAAATCTGGATCGCTCACCCCAAGCGGATGCCGCCGATGCATTGGCGATTGCGATTTGTCATGCGCAAGCGCGGGAAACGGGAGAGCGAGGACTTCAACAAGGATTTCGCCGAGGAAGAAGACGATGATCAATCGATTGCGCGGCATACTGATTGAAAAACAGCCACCGTATTTATTAGTTGAAGTGGCCGATGCGTTTACCTATGAAGTGCAAGCGTCCATGCATACTTTTTATCAATTGCCGGAATGTGGGGAAAAAGTTTTTTTATATACACAGTTTATTGTGCGTGAAGACGGCCATTTTTTGTATGGATTTAGCACAGCCGATGAGCGGGTATTATTTACGCAATTATTAAAAGTAAATGGTGTAGGGCCTAAAGTCGCTCTAGGTATTTTATCAAAAATAGAAACTTCAGAATTTATTCATTGTGTTGAACAACAAAATGTGACTGCTTTACAAGCAGTTCCGGGTATCGGAAAAAAAACCGCTGAACGCTTAATCATCGAAATGCGTGATCGCTTAAAAAGTTTATCCCATAACCAATCTACAGAATCCGATAAAAATATTATTCGATCATTACAACATGTCCAGCAGGATGCAATTTCTGCGTTAGTTGCCTTAGGCTATAAGGCTCAAGAAGCAAGTCGGGCGGTATTGCAGATTAAAGATACTTCCTCTTTAGAATCTTTAATCCGACAAGCTTTAAATAGTGTCGGTTGATTTTTTTCTAGCGGATAGGAATTAAAATGGATCTTAATATTGTAATCTCTAAATGGTTTGAGCTCGAACGTGCTGTTTCGGTCACGTGGTGTTTTAATTTTACCTTCGCCAAAATCATCTTCTAGACCCTTAGAGGAATAGCCATAACGACTATTTCCTAAATATGCTTTTAATCAAGATGTTCGTCTAGTTCAGTATCCATGACATTCTACAGTGACCTTAAGTGTTTGCTAAGCACAAATATATCTTTTTCATTTTTTATGGATTTGGCTAATTTATTGATTAATTTTGGGTCTAGGTTATTTCTTCTTGTCTCATTGCTTATTTCGAGTCACACTAGCAATTTTCTTCACTAGTCTTAGTTATAGTAATAAGCGCTTACACAATCTTTTTTATAGGTTCATTTTATTTTTTCAGGACTAAACCAAATTTCTGATCATATTTTCTTTGTGATCCAGCATTCTCATGGCGATGTTCGCTTAGATAATCTCTTTTTTCTAGTGAAAAGAATTTATGACTTTTCAATATTTGGCTACAATACTTACGATACCCTGCTGAAGATATCATTTGTTGTTGATAAGCACTTAAACCATCCTTTAATTCAACGTATTGTCCGTTTTCTATTAAATCTAAGAAGTCTGGGTTTTCTTTATTGTCCTGATAAATACTCTTAAACTCATCAAATAAACGATCCGCTATTTTGGGTTTTATTTTATTCCAAATGATATCGATCTCGTCTTTTAAAAGCTGTTCAAGCAAGGTTATAAAATAATGAAAACCTTCTTTTGTTTCAGGTTTAGAGAGTTTCTCTAGATAATTTTTTAGTTCTTCACGTATTATAATTGGAAGTTTTAATGTAGCGGTTTCTTTTGTAATAAAA
>DAIQAW010000103.1:0-4818 GCA_036781465.1 Candidatus Aquirickettsiella sp. | reverse complement strand
CTAGAAACAAAATAAAGAACTATTATTTTTTTATTCAGCCATTATAGATTTAAGAATTTTACGATGAATTAGTGTTCAAATCATTCAATTTACAAAAAAATGCACGCATCGTTTTACTAACATACCACAAACTTTGACACGATCTCCTTTTCTTAACAATCGGATAGCGCTGATCGAGTTGATAAAGTTGTACGGCTAAATTATGTTCGGCTAAATGCTCCGAAAATTGATGTGACCCATCACCTTTTGCTACAAAATATAAATTTTGACTATGATCTGGATGCAAAGCGGCACTGATAGAAGCAAAACTTGGGCTAGCTATCGGTGTCGGTGGCAAACCCCTACGCGTATACGTATTATAGGGTGTATCTTTACGGAGATCTTCAATCGTTAGCTTACCCGTATAATGCGCACCTAAACCATAAATAATACTCGCGTCGATTTGTAAGGGAATGCCCGCCTGCAAACGCCGCACGATCACGCCGGCAATCATCGGCCGTTCTTTAGCAACAGCCGTTTCTTTTTCCACTAAGGATGCGGCAATTAATGCTTGGTACGGTGTTTTATAGGGTAAATCGCTGGCACGATCCTTCCAAGCAGCCTGTAGTTTCTTTTCTAATAATTGATACGACCATTTTAATAAATCACTATCATTGACACCGGCACTAAAATAATACGTGGCTGGATAAAATAAACCTTCGGGATTCTGCGCTGGTAAACCCAAATTACTTAAAACCTGTTCTGGAAAAACAGGTTTAAGCTGATGTTTAACAAAATCTACGTTATTTAACGCGCTAATTAATTGTTGAAATGTCCAACCTTCAACAATCGTAAACCGATGAAAAATAGCTTTCCCGGCTAACATTTGATCCAACAACTGATTGGGTGTTGTACCCGGATCAAATTGATATTCCCCCGTTTTTAATTTACTCGTCGCCCCTTTTATATAGGCTAAAAATAAAAAATAACGCGGATGCGGCATATCACCGAGTTTTTGTAAATCTGCAACTAAATGATGTACTGATGAGCCGGGCGCAAAAACAATATGTATCGTTTGTGTTGGATTTAAAGGTGACTGTAAAAAACGATGATAATGCGCGACAAAATAACTGCAGAAAAAAGCGACAACCAGTATGAGTAATGCAATCAAGGTCAATCTTTTAGACATAAAACTTCTTCCGAAACTATGTAATTTGCTTGATTTCATTCTTGAACACCTGGCTCCGGGTCTCACTTACCTCATGTAAACTCCGACTCTCACCAATTGTTCATTGCGAAATTCAAGCAAATTGCCGTGCTTGCAAAAAAATCTCATAATCGTGCAAAAAGCAAGGAGGCATTTGTTCCACCAAATCCAAAAGAATTAGAGAGTGCATAATCCATTTTTAACTCTTGTGGAACATTCGGTACAAAATTCAGATCAACAAAATCATCATCAGGGATGTTTAGCTCAGGAGGATTCCCTGGATTATCTAAATTAATGGTCGGCGGTGCTTTTTGGTCTTTCAATGCCAAAATAGTAAAAATAGCTTCCACTGCACCCGCTGCTCCTAGCAAATGGCCAGTCATCGATTTAGTCGAACTGATTGCCATCTTCTTGGCATAATCGCCAAATACACGGCGGATGGCTCTTAGTTCTAAATAATCACCTTGCAAAGTCGACGTGGCATGTGCATTGATATAAGCCACTTTTTCCTTATCGATATTCGCATCATGTAAAGTATTCAACATCGCCGTCATCGCACCCTGTCCGTCGGGCGCTGGGCTGGTCATATGAAAGGCGTCGGCACTCATCCCAAAACCCACAAGTTCTGCGTAGATCGGTGCATTACGTTGTTTAGCACGCTCATATTCCTCTAAAATTAAAATACCCGCACCGTCACCTAGCACAAAACCATCACGTGCTTTATCCCATGGACGACTAGCCGCTTGAGGATCTTTATTCCGATTGGATAAGGCCCGACACGCAGAAAATCCACCTAAACCTAAAGGTGTGGTCGCCATTTCCGAACCACCAACGACCATCACATCAGCATCACCATATAAAATAGTACGCGCTCCTAAACCAATATTATGTGTGCCCGTGGTACAAGCCGTTACTACGGCAATATTCGGACCTCGTAGTCCATAACGTATCGAAATTTGGCCAGCCAACATATTGGTAATGGCACCCGGTATAAAAAAAGGAGAAATTTTCCGTGGGCCACCTTGCTCTAAGCGAGTGTGATTTTCTTCAATAAAAGGTAAACCGCCAATTCCAGAACCTACCGCAACACCGATCCGATCAGCGTTTTTTTCTGTCACTTCTAGTTTTGAATCTGTCATCGCTTCTATCACTGCCGCTAAACCATATTGAATAAATAAATCCATTTTGCGGCCATCTTTCGGTGAAATACCATAATTTTCTGCTTGAAAATCACGTACGCTAGCAGAGATTTGGCAAGGAAAAGCAGAAACATCAAATTGGGTGATAGTAGTTACTCCACTTTTGCCAGCCAATATCGCTTCCCAGGTTGTTTTGGTGTTCAAACCCAACGGTGTCATCATACCGACACCGGTTACTACGATACGTCGCTTTTTCTTCACGTTATTTTGCCCCCTTCAAATGGACTGGCTTATATACTCTTCGTACTTGCATTTTTGTCTGCTTTGCCTTGATACATGATCCTGCTGCGGCACATGACAAAACACAATGACCGTGAGTCAATATTTAAATAAAACTTATTCTTCATTGTGTTCTGAATCTTCCGTTTCAACTTGATGTTGCTTAATATAATCAACTGCTTGCTGAATAGTGCGAATTTTTTCAGCTTCTTCATCTGGGATTTCAGTCTCGAACTCTTCTTCTAAAGCCATGACTAATTCTACGGTGTCTAAAGAATCGGCACCCAAGTCATCGACAAAAGAAGCTTCCATAGTTGCTTCTCCTTCACTTATCTCAAGTTGATCAATCACTACCTTCTTGACACGCTCTTCAATTGTACTCACTGAGAATCTCCCCTATATAGTATAAATAAAACCTGTCGCTTAGTTTATTCAATTCCTGAATGAACGCAAGTTACTTTAATTAATTTAAGCAATTAAATTTAGTCATTTAAAAAAACTAAACTACTTTGCATAGCTATTGTGATCAATTCATATACATTCCGCCGTTAACATGCAATGTATTACCAGTCACATAATTAGCCCAATCCGAAGCTAAAAAGACGCACGCATGGGCGATGTCCTGTGTAGTACCCAAACGTTTGACTGGAATTTTTTCCAATAACAAAGTGCGTTGATTTTCATTTAATTGACTGGTCATATCGGTTGCTATAAACCCTGGTGCCACAACATTCGCAGTAATATTCCGTGTTGCCACTTCTTGTGCCAGTGCTTTAGTAAAGCCAATTAATCCTGCTTTTGCCGCTGCATAATTGGCTTGACCAGGATTTCCGCTATAGCCTACTATAGAAGAAATATTAATAATACGCCCGGTTTGTGCTTTTAGCATCGGCTTTAAACACAACTGCGTTAACTTGAAAACAGCCGTTAGATTAGTTTCTAACACGGCATTCCATTCATCGGCTTTCATACGCAATAATAGATTATCACGGGTAATACCCGCATTATTTACTAATATGTTAGGAAGTCCAAACGTTTGTAATTCCGTTATTAAATTTTTTATCGATGTGTCATCATTTAAGTTTAAGATGAAACCTTTACCTTTCAATCCTTGTTCTTGTAATGTGTGAGAAATTTTTTCTGCACCGGCAACGCTGGTAGCCGTTCCAGCAACCAATGCACCTTGTTGCGCCATTGCAACCGCAATCGCTGCGCCAATACCACGGCTAGCACCTGTTATCAGGGCTACTTTATCTTTTAATAACATAAAAAACCCATCCTTAACCAATTAAGGCTTCTTGTAGTATTTCCGGATCCTGTAATGAGAGTGTGGATATTGATGTGATACGTTTATTCAAACCTGCCAACACTTTACCTGGACCGCATTCAATCATTTCTTCAATGCCACGCTTCTCAAGCTCTTGGATTATTTCTACCCAACGCACTGGATTATATAATTGTTCAACTAATGCTTTTTTTATCAAACTTGGATCATGTTCGATAGCGACATCGACATTATTGACAATAGGAATATGGGGTACAGAAATATGAATGGTTTCCAATGTTTTAGCTAAATGCTTTGCAGCGGGTTTCATTAAAGCACAATGCGATGGAACGCTAACAGGAATCAGTTTCGCTAATTTAGCACCTGCTGGTTTAGCCTGTTCAAGCAAGCGCTGCACCGCAGCCGCATCTCCCGCCACCACCGTTTGACCGATGGAATTGTAATTAGCCGGCGATAAGACTTGGCCTTCGGCTAGCGACTCACATAAAGCTTGTATTTTATCATTATCTAAACCCACGATAGCCGCCATGGCGCCTACACCGGGTGGAACCGCTGCTTGCATTAAGCGTCCTCGTTCAGCTACCAAACGTACCGCGGTCATAAAATCCAATGCGCCACCACACACCAAGGCAGAATATTCACCTAAGCTATGACCTGCCATAAATGTCGGTTTGAGCCCTCGTTGTTGTTGCCAAACCCGCCATAAAGCCACACTAGCTGTTAATAAAGCGGGCTGGGTATTTTCTGTTTGATTAAGTGCGACCTCTGGACCTTCTTGACACAATTCCCATAGGTCAAATTTTAAGACGTGCGAAGCCTCTATAAATGTGTCTCGAATGATAGAAAACTCTTTTGTAAATTCCGCTAACATTCCTAATGTTTGCGAACCCTGTCCCGGAAAAATAAATGCAATTTTTTTAGCCATAATT
>DAIQAW010000102.1:0-4819 GCA_036781465.1 Candidatus Aquirickettsiella sp. | reverse complement strand
AAAATATACTGCTCCCTATATCACTCCTGAAATGCTCAATATTTGGCTAGAAAATAGGCCTGAGTTAGTGCTTTTGGATACACGAAATACTTTTGAGATTGAATTTGGAACCTTTAAAAATGCAATAAATTTACATCTTGAAAAGTTTAGAGATTTTCCCGATGCAATAAAAAAATTACCTAAAAAACTTAAACAATTACCCATTGTCACTTTTTGCACAGGGGGAATTCGTTGCGAAAAAGCATCAGCTTACCTTTTAGACAATGGCTATCAAGAAGTGTATCAGTTAGAAGGGGGGATATTAAATTATTTTGAAAAGTGCGGTGAAAATCATTTTGAAGGACTTTGCTTTGTTTTCGATGAAAGAGAGAGCCTAACCTCTAATCTAGAAAAAATTGATCCAGAATATATATAATTTTTATCTAATTCTCTTTCTTTATTAAATATAGTAGGTATATTTTTTAATTGATTTTCATTAACCCCCTATTTTCTCCTATTTACCAGCCTTTCCTACTAATGGCATGTGGTCTCCTTGTATATTTGGGATAAGGCCCGAAGCTCAAGTAGTGCTATATATATACTATAATAGACGCATTAAAAGCCCAAAAAAATCCAACCGCTATACCTTAATAAACCTGCTGATTCTATCTCGGGCCACAATCCGATAAAGGATTCTGAAAACTGACAATGCTTTTCAACCCCCTGAAATGTTTGCAGATGATTTAAAAGGTTTTTAGCTTCAAGTGATGTTCCACGTGGAACATCATCTACTTGATACAAGTTTTAATCCGAGTATCGAGACTATTAATAAAATTAAAAAAAGCACCCTAATTAATGATAAAGAGTCTTTAAAAAATAATATTCCGATTAAAGCCGTGCCAAAAGCACCTATTCCTGTCCACACCGCATAAGCAGTCCCCAGTGGGATTTGCGCAATGGCTTTATTCAAAAGAAATAAGCTTAAAGTTGCAAAAAATAAAAAACCTAATGTATATTTTATTTGGGTAAACCCCTCTGATAATTTCATACAAGTTGTAAAGCCTACTTCAAATAAACCAGCCACTACTAAAATTAACCAAGGATTCATATTATTTCCTCATATATCGAATATTGATTATTAAATTTACTATTTTTCCATAATTTTACCTTGCTTAACCTGAAATATTTTCCCTAACACGGGGATTTCCAACCCTTTTATCCAAGTTTCTTCTATTGCCGTAATAAAAACTTGCGATTCCAGACTTTGGAGTAAATGCATAAGTATATTTTGTTTGCTCGAATCCAGTTCTGCAAATAAATCATCAAATAAGTAAATACATGACTTAGTTGTTATATTTTTTAATAATATACCTTGCGCCAACTGTAATGCGCAGGCTAATAATTTTTGCTCGCCCCGTGACAATACTTCATGGACAGGATTTCCATGTAACTTTATTAATAAATCAGCTCTATGTGGACCAAATTGTGTATAAGCCAACTTGTAATCTCGACCTATCGAACTAGCTAAGATTGAACTTAAACTAAATTTTTTATCCCAACCCTGATAAAAATCGATGTTCAGACCTTGTAATGTAAGCAATTTATTAAGTAATTCGGTAATTAAAGGCGTTAATTGTTGTATGTATTTATCTCGCATTAGAGTCAGTTCATTAGCAGCCTCCACTAATTCTGTGTCCCATATTGTAATTTGATTAGTTGGAATTTGCTGTTGTAACCCTGCATTTCGCTGCTTTAATATCTGCTGGAATCGTTGCCATACCTGAAAAAATTGTGGTTCCACGTGAAACACACCCCAATTGATAAACTGTCTACGTGCCCGAGGGCCGCCACTTAATAAGTGATAACTGTTGGGATTAATAAGCTGTAATGGTAATAATTTAGCCAATTCACTAACAGAATTAACATTATTACCAATTTTTATCTTTATTTTTCCTTGACGTATTTTTTCTAGGCCCAAAGTTGTGGAGCATTGTCCTAAAATGACTGAAAATAAATTAAAGCTTTTTGCTTGATACTGAATAGCTCGACTTGCCAAATTACTACGAAATGAGCGGCCTAAACTTAAAAAATAAATAGCTTCAAGTAAACTAGATTTTCCACTACCATTCGGTCCATAAATAAAATTAAAACAAGGGGAAAACTCAAGATCTAATTCAGCAAGATTTCGAAAACAATTTGCTTTCAAACGAACCAATTGCATAAGACATTACAAACGCATAGGCATAATAACATATACACTAGCATCCTTTTCTTTGGCCTCAAGCCTTACACTCGCTTCTGTAGATGTTAATGTAATTTTAACCAATCCCGGAGGTAAACTATTTAATACATCCATAAGATAGCTAATATTAAAGGCTATGCTTATATCCTCTCCTCGATAAGACACATCAAGATAATCCTCAGCTTCCTCTTGTTCGAGATTATTAGCAAAAATGCGTAATAGATCATTTTTTAACTCTAAACAAACACTTTTATGTTTATCACTCGACAAAACACCCACTCGTGATAGAGAAGTTTTGAACAAATCTCGATCAATTTCTAAAATTTTATCCCCGCTTTGTGGGATAACCCTATCATAATCAGGAAATGTGCCATCGATCAGCTTAGATGTAAATGTATAATCCTGCATATGGACCCTTAACTGATTCTTAGTTAAGAAAATGGTTAAGCTATCGTTTTCTTCGTCACTTAATAAACGCGAAAGCTCATAAATAGCTTTTCTAGGCACTATAATTTGACTACTATCTACCGTTATATTTGCTTCTTTTACATTAAGTGCTAACCGGTGGCCATCCGTTGCGACAGCTCGTAAACTTCCCTGACCTAATTCCCATAGCATTCCATTTAAATAGTAACGTACATCTTGTTGAGCCATAGCAAAATTAGTCGATTCTATCAAAGAGCGTAAACCTTTCTGCGATAAAACAAACTCTAACTGTTCTGGGTGGTTATCTAAGGTTTCACTAATTGGAAAATCTGTTGCTGGTAAAGTAGATAAATTAAATCGACTACGGCCACATTGAAGATACAGTTTATCGCCTTTTTGTTGAAATTTTAGTTCGCTACCTTCAGGTAAACTTCGACAAATATCCATTAGTTTCCTAGCCGGTGCAGTAGTTACCCCAGATTCACCTGACTTTTCTAAAGTAACACGACCTGCTAATTCTACTTCCATATCAGTGCCCAATAAAGATAAACTTTTATCATCAAGTTTTATTAAAAGATTGGAAAGTATAGGCAAAGTCTGGCGACGTTCGATCACCGCTGTTACCAATTGTAAGGGTTTCAATAATGTTTCACGATTAATTGCAAATAGCATTTTTTCTTCCTCAACTCGATAAAGTACGCAATAAATTTATAAAATCTTCCGCAACTCCGGTATTGGTTTTTTTTAATTCTTGTATTTTTCGGAATGCATGTAATACCGTCGTATGATCGCGCCCACCAAAGGCACGGCCAAGCTCAGGTAAACTATGATTTGTTAATTCTTTTGCAAGTGCCATAGCAATTTGTCGTGCCCGCGCCAAAGAAGATGTACGACGTTTAGAAAGCAAATCAGAAACTTTAATTTTATAATATTCAGCAACAGTTTTAATAATATTATCTACTGTTACTAATTTATCTTGCAAAGCGAGCACATCTTTTATAGCTTCGCGTACTAATTCAAGCGTGATCTGTAATCCTGTAAATTGTGCATAAGCTACTACTCGTTTTAATACACCTTCCAGCTCCCTTACATTGGAATGAATTCGTTTCGCAATAAAAAAAGCAACTTCCTGAGGTAAGCTTATTTTGGTTTGTTCTGCTTTACTAATTAAAATAGCCACTCGAGTTTCAAGATCAGGAGGTTCAATAGCAACGGTAAGACCCCAACCTAAACGTGACTTTAATCGTTCCTCTACTCCTGACATTTCTTTAGGGTATCGATCACAGGTTAATACAATTTGCTGTTGACTTTCTAATAAAGTATTAAATGTATGAAAAAATTCCTCTTGTGAACGATCTTTCCCTGCAAAAAATTGAATATCATCAATTAATAACGCATCTAACGAACGATAATAAGTTTTAAAATCATTGATTGTATTGGTTTGCAACGCTCTAATCATATCGGCAACAAAACGTTCAGAATGTAAATATAACACTTTGGCATGTGGATTTTTTAGCAAAATAGCGTTACCAATTGCATGCATTAAATGCGTCTTACCTAATCCCACTCCTCCATAAAGTAATAAAGGGTTGTATGCACCTCCAGGATTTTCTGAGACCTGTACAGAAGCGGCACGCGCTAATTGATTGGATTTACCTTCGACAAAATTTATAAATGTAAAATTAGAATTTATGTGTGTTGCTGAAACTTTAACAACCTTTGATTTCCCTTTAAAGTCTTGAGTATTTCTTAATATTGGAGAGGTTTGAGGTGTCTGGTTATTGCGACTGCCGACTCTCAATATAACTTCTGGTGGTGCTTCATCTAATTGGGTCAAAATCTGATTGATATGAACCAAAAACCTCTCATTCACACAATGTAATACAAATTGGTTAGGTGCCCATAAAACAAGCTGGTCTTCTTTTTGTTCTGCCTGCAACGGTCGTATCCAAGTATTAAAATCTTGGAGTGATATATGATCTTGTAATCGATCTAAACATTTTTGCCAAACGAACGTTGCTAAAGCGGTTGCCACAATAATTCCTCTATCACATAAAATAAAAGGTTTAACCGACCTAAGTTCATATCATAATTCTTATAGCTTATCTAGCCTAAACTCATGAAAAAAAGATAGTTCGGATTTGCTTGTAATTTTTATATGCATAGAAATAT
>DAIQAW010000101.1:0-4824 GCA_036781465.1 Candidatus Aquirickettsiella sp. | reverse complement strand
ATAATATAATTCTTTTAACTGAATTGGGCCTAAAACTCGTCCATGTATAATTTTTATTTTTAGCTGGCCTGGCAGAAATTCTTTTCCAAATAAAATCGCGGATTTTAATCCTTTTTCTGTGCTTAGAATTAAGTAACCACTTATTATAAACACAACGATTAATAAACTTTTTAGCAACCATCTAATCGAAGCTAATTTCTTGTTGTTTATCATAAGAAATCAAACCCCATAGTAAATTGGAATCTTACGGGGTGTCCAGGAAGATCCAAAGCTTTACCTGCCGTAACTTCCATAGGTCCTAAAGGGGATGCCCAAACCAAGCCAAGGCCCGATCCTTTTTTTAAATGAATGGGGAAATTATTAACGGCGTTTCCAGCATCAAAGAAAATAGCACCATAAAAATTGTTAATAAGTTCATGCTGATATTCAATACTTCCTGCCACTAAATAAGGCGCAGGACCTAATGATTGGTATGCATAACCACGTACGCTTTGGCTTCCGCCGGCATAAAAAAGCAAAGAGGGAGGAAAATTTGCAAGATTAGAAGTTAATGTATAACCGACATCACCACGAAATAATAATCGACTTTTCTCGTCCCAACTTAATATATATTTTCCTTGTATTTCTGTTTGTAAGAAACTTGTAGTTGATAATAAGTTTTGATTAGCGCCTTGTAATCTGAAATTTAATTGGTAACCATGGTGTGCAAAAAGTGGATTATCAAATTTACTATAAGATAAATTTAAGCCTGGAGTGAGTAAATATGAGTTAGTCTTAGGTCGATTTAGATAATTAAAGCGTTCAATTTGATAATTTAAAAATAAGTTGCGTTTCCACCCTCTCCATTTACCTATACTTCCTAATCCTAATTGTTGAGTGGTAGTTGTTACTTGAGTTAATTTTTTTCTGACAATGGCAAAATTAATATTATAATTATCTGTATTGGGATGTTTATCAGGAATAGTGTATGTTGTTTGTAGGCTGTTTTGTATTTTAGATAATTGGCTTAAAATACTTAAACGATGACCTTCCTTGTTAAGATAACGAGATTCCCAACCTAAGGTTCCACGAATTCCCACATCGGTACCATATCCTATTCCTATTGTATATTGTTGGGATGGACGTGGTGTTAACATAAAAGTTACGGGCAAATTTTGATTTTTTTTACTTATTTGTACATCTGGGATTGATACGTTTTGAAAATATCCACTTTTATTTAAATGGTCTTGTAGTTTTAAAAGTTGTGCTGAAGAATAAGGATCACCGTATTTAAAGGGGATATAGCGTTGTAACAAACTATTGTTAAGTATGGATTGCTCGAAAGTAATGGGGCCAAAATAATAACGTGGACCTGTGTTTAAAATCAGAATAAGTTCAGATGTATATGTTTTTCGATTAATCAAAATTGTGTGTTTAGAAAAATAGGCCGAAAGATAGCCTTCTGCTACAACCTGAGTAAGTAATTTTTGTTTTGCTTCCTCGTATATTCCACTACGAAAAATATTGTCTTTATGTAAAGGGAAATCCGCAATTAATTTTGTGATTTTGGGATCAACTGGTTTTATGTTTTCGACTAAAATTTTTAATGATGTAATTCTTAAAGGAGGACCTATAGAAATTTGAAAATTAGCATTCCAGCTCATACCAATTTTTTTTAATGAATGTGTAATAGTTGGCTTGAAGTAACCATATGCTTGCAAAGCTTGTTTGATGTCAAAGAGCGAGTGTTGATACCAGAGTTGAACATCTTCAGAAGAGGGATGCGCTAATGCTCGCAGGCTTCGATTAAGATCATCCTGAACAGGGCTTTTAAGGTATTGATTTAGACCCTGTAGTTGATATGCCACAGGAGGATTTTCCGCAAATCCCAATGGGGTAAAAATTATATTGAATAGTGCTAAGCCAGCTATAAATAGTCTTATTTTTGTTATCATCATATTAGGTTAAATAAATACCTAATATGCATCCATATGTAAAGCTTATATGCCTAAAATGGCTTATAAAGTATTATTTCATGCGACTCTTAATAATTACACTAGACAATCATTTTTATATTATAGATAAGCCCGATTAATTTGTAGGAAAAAAGCTTACATAAATATTTGTTGAGGTTCAAGGTGTAACTCAGCAGCTTTAATTATATCTTGCATATCACCATGTTTTTTCCAAAATGATTGGTATGCTAAGCCGTCTATTGATAATAGAAGGCTTTTATCATTTGATTTGATTGCTGCTTCAATATTTTTAAGAGCACTAAGTTTAACTAGGCGTTTTGGTTCCTCTGGAAAAAAACGCTCAAAAAAACTGTCCTTAGAATTTTCTATTTCTGTCAGAAGAATTTGTTTTTTATTTTCAGTTGCTTCAAGAAGAAAGCTTTTGTCTTTTGTTTTGTCTCCAGTTAATTTTTCAGAACGAAATTCACAGTGATAATAATTAAAATTTTGATTTTTTTGTATAGGTCCTTGTATTTCATTTGAATGAGAAAAAGTTGATGAAGCTGAATGATCAAATAAGGAAGATTGACTGATTTTAGGCGAAAACTCATTTTGAGGATTAATAGTTGGAGAGGGAGAAGGATTCTTAAAATTTCTATAAATTGTGAAAATAGTAGCTAGCATAAGTAAACTTGCAGTTGTTATTCCTGCTATAGCTAAAACAGTAGTGGCTAAATAGGGGGCCACTACCATAGTTAAAATAATACCTGTAATAACAATTCCGCCTACCGCAGTGGCAATAAGATTATTTAAGGTGTGATTTTTATGGAGTACCCTAGCGGGAGAATTTTTTTCTGATTTAAGCCAACGGTAGGCATGGAAAATTGATAAGCCAAGATGATAAACGACACTAGAACCTATTGCGGTTAGAAAAAGCCCTTGTACGTAAATTAAACTAAGTCCAGCAAAAACTGCAGTAAAAACTAATGCAGTTTTTAAAGGGGCATGAATTAAATCAAAAGTTTTACCCAAATTCTTATTTTTAGCCTTGGAAAAACGATAAAGCGCAAACAAACTAGCTATAGCATCAGGGATAATAACAAGTGGAAACAAAATTGGGGCAAGAATTTTTTCAAATATTGTGCCTATTTGATAAACATTCGATTTAAATACGAAGATAATACTAAGTATGGTATTTTGGAAAACAGAATTGGCAGATTCGATTATTTTTAGATAGGACTTACTCATTATCTTGTATTTCCTTTTTAAAGAGTTTGAACAAATCTTAAAGCATGTGTTTCAAAAAACACTCTATCCTAAACAAGAAGGAAAATAAAGTATAAACTGAAAGCTAAACGAGTCTATTTTTTGGGAATAAACGCATATTACACTGTAAATAATCAAGTATTTGCAGTATTATTGCTTTACTAAAAGGATTCGTAGGCTCTTCCTCTACCTGGACTTATATTCGAAACTAATATTAGTATATACAATGTAATTACATTACTTCTAAACTGTTATAAGGCGTTTTACACATGTTTAAGCGATATCCACTCTGTTTTACATTAGTATTTTTGATAATGGGATTAATAGGCTCAGTATGCAAAGCTGATCCAGTGATCCCTATAACTGCTCCTGCTGCCGCACAACCCACTTTGACACCTATTGCTCCTAGCGTAAATGCCAAAGCGTATTTATTGATGGATGCTTACAGCGGTAAAATTTTAGCAAGTGAAAATATTGATGAGCGTGTAGCGCCAGCTAGTTTAACCAAAATGATGACTTCTTACGTTGTGTCTATGGCCTTACAACAAGGTCAAATACATCCAACTGATTTAGTAACTATTAGTGAAGCAGCTTGGAAAACAGGTGGCTCTAAAATGTTTGTGAAAGTTGGCGATAAAGTCAGTGTAGAAAACTTAATGCAAGGTATGATAGTTGATTCGGGTAATGATGCCTGTGTGGCTATGGCGGAGTATGTCGCTGGAAGTCAGGAATCTTTTGTTAACCTAATGAATCAACAAGCAGCAAGACTGGGTATGAAAAATACTCATTTTGTCGATGTAGATGGATTACCTGACCCTAATCACTATTCTACTGCCCGTGATATGTCAATTTTAGCGCGCGCTTTAATTCTTGATTTCCCTGAAGATTACAAATGGTATTCGCAAAAATGGTTTTCTTACAATGGAATTAAACAGCCTAATCGTAACCGTTTATTATGGCGTGATCCTGATATTGATGGAATTAAAACTGGGCATACTAATGAAGCAGGGTTTTGCTTGGCTGCTTCAGGCCAAAAAAATGGCATGCGCTTAATTACAATTGTTATGGGTGCTCCTTCCGATGAAATGCGAGCGCAAGATAGCCAAAAATTACTTACTTATGGGTTTCGTTTTTTTGAATCGCATAAGTTGTATAATGCTGAGGTAAATTTGACTTCGACTAGAGTTTGGTTTGCTCAGCGGCCTCAAATTAAAGTTGGTTTAGCACGAGATCTCTATGTAACCTTACCTCTCGGATCCAATAAAAAACCTACCACAACTATGATTTTTACTCCTAATTTAAAGGCACCGATTGAAAAAGGAGACGTCATTGGTCAAATCAATATCGTATTGGATGATAAGCCTATTGCATCAGCACCGCTTATTGCCTTAGAGGGTTTATCAAAAGCTGGTTTATGGCGTAGTTTAGTCGATCGTACCAGTTTATTATTTAATAAAATTTAAGCTTTTATTAGAGAAGGTAAAATTAATTAATTCAAAAAAGTTTACTTATGCTTAATGAGGGTACCTCCTCTTTATTTGTAGCCTTTTTTTACATGCTGATAGCATTATCGGAATGTGAACTATTTATGAACAATTTATATAAGTTCTTAAGAGCAGGACTC
>DAIQAW010000100.1:0-4833 GCA_036781465.1 Candidatus Aquirickettsiella sp. | reverse complement strand
ATACTCTGTACCTAACTCGCATCGCTATTTTTTAGTAGCGTTATTCTAAAAATATTTAGTTAATTTAAATGGTTTCATATGTCTGATGATGATTGTGTAGAAAATTTGGCAAAAGCGATTGTAAATTGTGATACAAGTACAATAGGAAATCTTGCCAACCAATGCATAGGTCTGATCGATGCAGAGACTATTCACACACTCACTGAGCAAATTAAAGCGAACTGCTCGGATAGTGATGCGCTAGCAACGATTCTTTACTATTTGGATCTATGTAAACAAAATGTCAGTGAGACAGCTGTTATTAAATCCATTGCACCGGTTGTACCTGGAATGAGTTGCTTCTTTGATCCACAGCATGCATTCAGTTTAGTTGCATTATTGCCGGGTGAATTTTTGACAGGATTTATGGATGGCTTAGATGAAAATATTACGTCTGCTTTGTTAAAACGCTTTTTAGATTCCTGCGTTAATAATCGTTATTTACAAGCTGTGATACGTTGCACTGTGCTGTCATTAACCGATTCTGTGATTGGTTTAGGGCGTTTAGCTGTTCATATGCATACTGAATATCTATTTCGTGGAGAATTAGATGAAGAGCTACCCTATTGGCATGTATACCTATGGAACACACTGGCCGCACATCTTATTGTAAACGGTATGTTATTTTTTTCGCTTGAAGTTATGAAAGCTTATAATCCAGAAAATTGGAAACAGCAATTTTCAACGCAGTTTTTACGAATGAGAATTATTCCTCAGATACTTAAATTGATGTTAACGTATGCCTGGGGAGGTTGCAGAACGAAAGGATTCGTGGGTTATTTGGTCAATGTCATAGGTCAGATAGCGGGTCATATTTCTATTTCTCATCTGTGTTTAAAGAGAGACGTTGCAGCTGATGATTATAATATAAAAGAGGCCGTTGCAGGAACTCTAAAAAAAATAACCGAGCGGCTGGAGCATCAAGAAAGGAGAGTGAATCAACTACAAGAACAAGTCGATCAACAGCAAGAACAAATAAACCAGCTTCTGGAACAGCAGCAGATGCCTCGGAATTCTTTCTTTGGCAGAAGAATAAGAGATAGTTTTTCCAGCGGCGCTTGGAGCAATACTGAATACTCGGGGAATTCGTTTGGATGCCGAAATACGGGAATATAAGGATGATTCTATTTATGAAAACATCGGAAATAATAACGTGAGGCATTTACTATAGCTAGGTTTCATGCATGGACGATAATTTTTTACTTTTCTATTTTTAAGTAAAATGAAATTATGTTTTTATTGACAGTTGCGTCAATGAAATAAGAATGTTATTTTCTTAACAAAAAACAAAATTAAATTAATTTCTTTGGATGGCTGGAGCGTATGTATTTTGTTAAATACCAAGATCGAGATAATGTAACTAACCTCTTGCATGGCAACAATGTGAGTTTTGGTTGCCGAAGGCACGTAGCTCAGTGGTAGAGCACCACCTTGACATGGTGGTGGTCGGTGGTTCGATCCCACTCGTGCCTACCAACATATTTTTCTAGAACTATATGCCTGTCATTACTTTACCGGATGCAACACAGCGTACTGTCGCTAGCGCTACTACCGCTTATCAAGTAGCAGAGCAAATCGGTCCTGGTTTGGCAAAAGCCGCTATCGCTGCTGAAATTGATGGTCGGCTTGTGGATTTATCTCACCCTATTACTAAAGATATTCGTTTACGGATATTGACAGCGCGTGATCCCGAAACTTTAGGCATTATTCGCCATTCTACGGCACATTTGCTTGCACATGCAGTTAAGCAATTATTTCCAACTGCACAAGTCACTATTGGACCTGTTATTGAAAATGGATTTTATTACGATTTTGCTTTGTCACATACGTTTACGCCAGATGATTTATTAAAAATAGAAAAGCGTATGTTCGAACTCGTGAAACAAGATTTACCTATACAACGTTCGACGATGCAGAGAGAAGAAGCCATTAAGTTTTTTCGAGATCAGGGAGAGGAATATAAAGCTGAGATTATTACTGCTATTCCACAAGCAGAGATATTGTCATTATATCGAGAAGGAGAATTTATTGACCTTTGTCGCGGACCTCATGTACCCAGTACGGGCAAGCTTAAAGTCTTTAAATTGACGCATGTTGCAGGTGCTTATTGGCGCGGTGATGTTAAAAATGAAATGCTGCAACGTATCTATGGTACTGCTTGGTTAAAAGAAAGTGATTTAAAAGATTACTTATATCGCTTAGAAGAAGCTGAAAAGCGTGATCATCGCAAATTGGCAAAACAATTAGGTTTATTTCATACTCAAGAAGAAGCACCAGGTATGGTGTTCTGGCATCCTTATGGCTGGACGTTATATCAAATTATTGAACAATACATTCGTTCACGTTTGCAAGTAGTAGGTTATCAAGAAATACGTACACCGCAATTACTTGCGCGCCAACTTTGGGAAAAATCAGGTCATTGGGATAAATTTTTTAAAGAAATGTTTACTACGGCTACGGAAAATACTGAATTTGCAATTAAGCCGATGAACTGTCCGGGACATATCCAAGTTTTTAATCAAGGAATAAAAAGTTACCGCGATCTTCCTCTGCGTTTTGCCGAATTTGGATCTTGTCATCGTAATGAGCCCTCGGGCGCATTACATGGTTTAATGCGAGTACGTGGTTTTGTACAAGACGATGCACATATATTCTGTACAGAAAATCAAATTCAAGCGGAAGTAGCGGCTTTTATTGATTTGCTTTATAGTGTCTATGCCGATTTTGGTTTTAATGAAGTTATTCTTAAATTAGCCACGCGCCCAGAAGCGCGTGTCGGCTCAGATGAAAGCTGGACTAAAGCTGAAAAAGCTTTGGCGCAAGCCTTAGATGCTCGAGAAGGGGTAATCTGGGCTTATTCACCCGGTGAAGGGGCTTTCTATGGTCCAAAAATCGAATTTTCTTTAAGAGATTGTTTGGGCCGTGTTTGGCAATGCGGCACCATTCAAGTTGATTTTTCTATGCCGGGACGATTAGGTGCTGAATATGTAAACGAGCAAGGTGAGCGTAAAACGCCGGTTATGTTGCATAGAGCTATTTTAGGCTCTATAGAGCGTTTTATAGGTATACTTATTGAGCATTATGCGGGTCATTTTCCCTTATGGTTAGCGCCTATTCAAGTGGTTATCATGACTATCACTGATAAACAACACGATTATGCCAGAAAAATAGCTCAGGAATTAGAATATTTAGGGCTAAGAATCAAGTTGGATTTGAGAAATGAGAAGATCAGCTTTAAGATTCGCGAACATAGCTTGCAGAAGGTTCCTTATCAACTCGTGATAGGAGCTAAGGAAGTCGATACAAAACAAATCACCCTACGTAGACAAACAGGGGATAATTTGGGTAGTATGTCGGTCCATATGTTTTATCAGATGATTCGGCAGGCTATTGTGCCGAAAAGTCGAATCGATACGGAGAAATAGTTATTAGTACCGAAAAAGTTATTCAGCGTCGACCAGGAGGGGGGGCAGGGCACTCTAGATCAGGGGCCAACAATGCAAAAAAGGTTAGGATTAATGGAGAGATTCGCGCTCCCCAAGTCAGGTTAATAGGCCCTGAACGTGAGCAGTTAGGTGTGGTTTCTTTAGATAAGGCATTAAGAGAGGCTGAAGAGGCTGGTCTTGACTTAGTGGAAATTGTGCCGACCGCTGTTCCTCCCGTTTGTCGGATTATGAATCTTGGAAAATATGTATTTGAATTGAATAAGCAAAAATCAGCACAAAAGAAAAAACAAAAGCGTATTCAATTGAAAGAAATTAAGTTTCGACCCGTAACAGAAGAAGGAGATTATCAGGTCAAGCTACGCAACCTGATACGTTTCCTGCAGCAGGGTGATAAAGCTAAAATTACGGTACGATTTCGGGGTCGAGAAATCGCCCATTTGCATTTAGGCGCTAAGCTTGTCGAACGTTTAGAAAAGGATTTGGCTGCTTATGCTGTGATCGATGATAAACCTAAGATGGAAGGTCGGCAGATGGTGTTAGTGGTTAGCCCAAAAAAAACTAAGTAGCTCAACAATTACTCATACCAATGGATTTTTGCCAAGGCGTCGCGATAATGAAGCAACCGGAGTGTATTAGATATACATGAGGATTGCGAATTGAGCGGCAACACAGACAAAATTCAAGTGCGAAGAGTATAAATATAATTAAGTAATGCGGAGTAAAACTCTATTATGCCAAAATTAAAAAGTCACCGAGGCGCTGCAAAGCGTTTTAAGCCCACAGCGAACGGTTATAAGTGTGCGCAATCACACCATAACCATATCCTTACTAAGAAAGATACTAAGCGTAAGCGTAACTTACGCCATACAAATTTGGTTAATCCCAGTGACGTGCGTGCTGTCGAACGTATGTTACAAGGCTCATAGAAAACAACGAAGATAATTCAAGAGGTTAAAGACGATGCCAAGAGTGAAACGTGGGGTAACTGCAAGAGCCCGACATAAAAAAATCCTAAAAGCAGCTAAGGGGTATAAGAGCGCGCGTAGTCGCGTCATTAGAGCGGCGAAGCAGGCAGTTACAAAAGCAGGTCAGTACGCTTATCGTGATAGAAAACAAAAGAAGCGTGATTTTCGTGCACTGTGGATAGTACGTATTAATGCCGCCGTGCGTGAACATGGTATGATTTATAGCCGCTTTATTGCAGGTCTTAGCAAAGCAGAAATTGCGGTGGATCGAAAAATTTTAGCAGATTTAGCAATAACCGATAAAACTACTTTTGCACAACTCGTTGAAAAATCTAAGCAAGCTTTAGCTTAATTCTCTATTTATTCTCACTTTGTTTTTTTAC
>DAIQAW010000099.1:0-4838 GCA_036781465.1 Candidatus Aquirickettsiella sp. | reverse complement strand
ACTTATTGTTTAATAATGAGATTATTATACGCTTTTAAATTATCAGAAGTAAGTAAATTGTCTCTAAAGTCTCTCAGATATGAAAAATTGTATTTTTATCAGAATTTTAAACTTTATACAAAAGATAAGAAATACGGAATGTCGCTTTGGAAGAAGACCAGGTTCAGTCGAATTAATTGCAATTAGCAAAGGGCAAACTATAGAGGTTATAAGATCAGCAATTGATGCTGGACAGTTTATCTTTGGTGAAAACTATGTTCAGGAAGCTGCTGAAAAAATTCAAAATCTTCAGAAGATAGAGTTAGAATGGCATTTTGTAGGAAGAATCCAAACGAATAAAACAAAATTTATTGCCAATAATTTTTCTTGGGTACACAGCCTTTCGGATTTAAAATTAGCTGTAAAATTGAATGAGTATCGAAAAGAAGCAAATTTAACGCCTATTAATGTTTGTATCCAAGTTAACTTGCAGAAAGAGACAAGCAAAGCTGGGATATATTTAGAACAAATTGCTTCTTTAGCAACTTCAATTGATAAGCTTTCTCATCTTAATTTAAGGGGTTTAATGGCAATCCCCAAACCCGAAAAAGATTTCGCTTCTCAACGAAAAAACTTTAAAGCGTTACGCATAAGCTTAGAAAAACTAAATAAATTAGGCTTAAGATTAGATACTTTGTCTATGGGTACATCTCAGGATTTTGAAGCTGCTATTGCTGAAGGTGCGACATTGGTTAGATTAGGGACAGCAATTTTTGGAAAAAGACAAGAATAAAATTTTTATGCAAAGTAATTTGTTATATATTCATCTAAGCGAGATAGGTTGATACGTTTTTGCTGCATAGTATCGCGATCACGTAGGGTGACGGTATCATGATTTTCAGTATTTTCACTTTTAGCAATGGTATCAAAGTCAACAGTAATGCAGAGTGGAGTGCCAATTTCATCGTGACGTCGATAACTTTTTCCAATATTTCCGGTATCCTCAAAGGCAATTCTGCCTATTCCTAAAGCTAATATTGCATTCTTCAAATTTTTTGCTTTCTCTACCAACAAACTATCATTGCGTTTTAAAGGAATAATAGCCACTTTAACAGGTGCTAAATGTGGTTTTATTTTCAATACTAAACGTTTTTTATTATCTTTTAGAGTTTCTTCTTCATAAGCTTCGGTAAGTATAGCAAGTACACCTCTATCCAAGCCTGCTGAAGGTTCAATCACATAGGGAATAAAATGCGAACCAGGAGGGTCTTGAACGGTTAATTTTGCAATGCTTTCCTTATTAACAGCTACTTTAGCATTGATATTTAATTTACCTTGATCTTGCGTATGCGAACCTAAATCATAATCAGTGCGATTAGCAATTCCTTCTAGCTCTTCAAAACCATGAGGGAATTTATAGAGTATATCAACGGTTGCTTTTGCATAGTGAGCCAGTTCGGATGTGTTTGGCGTTAATAATTTTAATCTTTCGGTATTTAACCCTTGATTTTTCCACCATGCTAAACGTGATTCAACCCAATATTCATGCCATTTTTCATCTTCACCCGGTTTAACAAAAAATTCAATTTCGAGTTGTTCAAATTCTCTGACTCTAAAAATAAAATTACGTGGTGTTATTTCGTTTCTAAAAGCTTTACCAATTTGTGCTATACCAAAAGGAAGTTTAGGAGACATAGAGTCCATAACATTTTTAAAATTTGCAAATATTCCTTGTGCGGTTTCGGGACGTAAATAAGCAAAAGCATCAGGGTCTTCTACGGGTCCCATGGTGGTTTTAAACATCATATTGAAGGCTCTTGGCTCAGTAAGATTAGAAGAGCCACATGCTTCACATTTACCATCTTTAAGATGATCCAAACGCCAACGCTTTTTACATTGTTTGCAATCGACGAGTAAATCAGCAAAAGTGCTTTCATGACCAGAGTAATAAAAAATTTTTCTATGTGTCAAAATGGCAGAATCTAATCCGTAGATATCATCACGCTCGTAAACATTAGACTTCCACCAGGAGGTTTTTAAATTATTTTTTAATTCTACACCTAATGGACCATAATCATAGACACCTTGTAGACCGCCATAAATTTCAGCGCTAGGGAAGATGAATCCTCGACGTTTACATAAAGATACAATTTCTTCTAGATTTTCTGCCGCCATGCTAATTTCCAAAGCTTGAGTTTAGAATAAGTTTCATAAATACTATAAATTATACAACAGGTTTTCATAAAAATTCTTAGAATAAGCAACATGAACTTAAACAGGAGAAAAAAAGCTTAGTTTATTTATACATCCCGTCCGGAACGTTTACGTTCATGTTCTTTCAAAAACTTTTTACGCAAGCGCAAATAATGGGGTGTGACTTCTAATAATTCATCATCAGCGATAAATTCTAAGGCTTGTTCTAAGGAAAATGTTATGGGAGGGGTCAAAATGATGTTTTCATCAGAACCTGAAGCTCGAACATTCGTGAGCTGCTTCCCTTTTACGACATTAACGACTAAATCATTATCGCGCGAATGAATACCTACAATCATCCCTTCATAAACATCAGTTTGTGGGCCAATTAAAAGTTTTCCACGTTCTTGTAAATTAAATAAGGAAAATCCAGTTGCTTTACCGACTTGATTAGAGATCATGACACCATTTGCTCGATTAGCAATTGCTCCTTTTTTCACAGGACCGTAATGATCAAATACATGGTGCATCAATCCCAAGCCAGAAGTCGCAGTTAAAAATTCTGTACGAAATCCAATTAAAGCGCGCGTGGGAATTTTATAATCTAATCGGACGCGTCCTTTACCATCAGATACCATATCGACTAGATCGCCACGTCGACTACCTAATTTTTCCATAATGTTACCTTGATGTTGTTCTTCCAGATCTACAGTTAAGTTTTCGTAGGGTTCTTTCAGCTCACCATCAATTTCCTTTAGAATAACTTCAGGACGAGATACACCTAACTCATACCCTTCACGACGCATAGTTTCGATTAATATCGATAAATGCAATTCTCCTCTTCCAGAGACGCGGAATCGATTGGGATCTTCTGTGTCTGCAACTTTAAGTGCAACATTATGTAGTAGTTCCCTGTCGAGACGCTCTCTAATTTGGCGACTGGTAACAAATTTTCCATCTTTACCTGCAAAAGGTGAGTTATTAACCTGGAAGGTCATGCTCATCGTAGGCTCATCAACTATCAAAGCGGGTAAAGCTTCCACTAAGTTAGGATCACACAATGTGTCAGAGATATTCAGCTTATCAATACCTGTTACAGCTATGATATCACCCGCTTCTGCTTGATCGATTTCTATACGTTCTAAGCCGCGATAACCTAAAATTTGTAATATACGAGCAGGCCGAGTTTTTCCTTCTCTGTCAATTAATACAACAGGCATATTAGATTTAGCGCATCCTCTCTGAACCCGGCCAATACCAATAGTCCCTACATAACTGGAATAATCCAAGGTGGTAATTTGCATTTGAAAGGGGCCTTGAGAGTCGACTGCGGGGGGAGCAACTTTATTAATGATTGTTTCAAACAAAGGAGTTAGATCAGAGCTTGGTTTTTTAAGGTCTAATGTTGCATAACCCTGTAAAGCCGAAGCATAGATAATAGGAAAATCTAATTGTTCTTCGGTTGCCCCTAAACGATCGAATAAATCAAAAACCTGATTTATGACCCAGTCTGGGCGGGCGCTGGGCCTATCAATTTTATTAACGACGACAATAGGCTTTAGACCCTTAGCAAAGGCTTTTTGGGTAACAAAGCGTGTTTGTGGCATAGGACCATCTACAGCATCTACTAGCAGTAAGACAGAATCTACCATAGCCAAGATACGTTCCACTTCTCCGCCAAAGTCAGCATGCCCAGGGGTGTCGACAATATTAATGCGATAACCATGCCACTCGATGGAGGTATTTTTCGCGAGGATAGTAATGCCACGCTCGCGCTCCAAGTCATTACTATCCATAATACGCTCTACTGGAGCAGCTCTGCTCGAGAGAGTGCCGGATTGTTGTAATAATTTATCAACAAGTGTGGTTTTCCCATGGTCAACATGGGCAATTATGGCGATATTACGTATATTTTGGATCATGATAGTTAAAGAAATTAGGTATTAGGGATGTTCAAAAAGAGTGCATGATAACGCAAAGTAAGGCATTTCGGCTAGCGTGTTCTACACTGATAGAAAGGCAATTAATATTGAGAGAGGTTTTATCATGGGTGTGCTTTTATTGCAACCAACTATTACAGCTCAATGGCAGTCTTTGGTTAAGGATGCAAAATCTAGCCGCAATCTCAGGTTGAACAATGAATTGGAAGATTACTTGGTTTTTTTATTAGGGTACTATAATTATCGGCCTGATATCGTCAATTCGGTTTTAGCGAAAGAATTTTTAACTAGTATGACTGAAAGATATTCTAGGCAGCGAGAATGTTTACGCGAGGTAGGAGATAAATGTTTATTATTTGCTGGGTTTTTTCCTGAACAGGCTGAAAAAAGACATGTAAAAATTAAATATTTTATTGAGTTAGGCCAATCGGCCTATATTCAGGTAGCAAGCTTGTCAAAAGCAAATTCCGCTTCTCTTTATAGTGCCTTAAGCTATGATTTTATTAGCTTGATGGAAATTTTGCATGCAATCCGGGGTCTAAGTGATCCAGTTAATGAATTAACTCCCTTTCAAGCCTTGGAACTATGGACTGATGTTAAAAGTCAGCACGCTTTAACAGTGTTGCGTAGACATACTTCCTCTTCTACTTTTACAGGATCACGACTTAAGCATTAGGTTCAATGATTTACGTCTTATTTCCTACTACTTTGATTCAGTTAAAATAT
>DAIQAW010000098.1:0-4859 GCA_036781465.1 Candidatus Aquirickettsiella sp. | reverse complement strand
AAACAACTGGGAGACAAGACATTTGCGATGTTAAAAACCAGGGCCAAAGAACGATTGGTGAATATGATATTTCAACTTGATACGCAGAAGCGATTCAAAAGTTCCTATGATAAAGCCTATTTTTTAACAGGCTGCAAATAATAAAATAAACTCTCATGGAAATTAAATTTTTAAGCGCCTAACATTTTTTTCGGATCCACAACTTTATCAAATTCTTCAGCACTGAGATAACCCAATGACAAACAAGCTGCACGTAAACTAGTTTCTTCATGCAAGGCTTTATGCGCAATTTTAGCCGCTTTATCATAACCTATAATAGGGTTCAAAGCGGTCACTAACATAAGTGAGTTTTCAAGAAAATGCTTAATCTTAGCTTGGTTGGCTTTTAAACCTTTAACACAATAATGTGCAAATGATTGGCATGCGGTACTTAATAGATCGACTGATTGTAAAAAATTATAAATCATCAAGGGTTTGAATACATTTAATTCAAAATTACCTTGACTACCCGCCATACTGATCGCCGTATCATTGGCCATCACTTGCACACACACCATGGTCATCGCTTCACATTGTGTAGGGTTCACTTTGCCGGGCATAATCGAAGAACCGGGTTCATTTTCAGGTAAAATAAGCTCACCTAAACCTGAGCGCGGACCCGAACCTAACCAGCGAATATCATTCGCCATTTTCATTAAAGCACAGGCTAAGGTTTTTAGTGCGCCACTGGAAAACACTAATGCATCATGTGCAGCTAAAGCGGAAAATTTATTTTTGGCTGAAACAAAAGGTAATTTGGTTTCTTCAGCAATTATTTTTGCGGTTAACTCAGCAAATTTCGGATGCGTATTTAAACCCGTGCCAACCGCCGTACCACCAATGGCTAGCTGATAAAGACCCGGTAATGTGTGTTCGATATTCGCCAAAGCCGATTCTAATTGATCCACATAAGCTGAAAACTCTTGACCTAAGGTCAAAGGCACAGCATCTTGTAAGTGTGTACGACCAATTTTAATAATATCTTTAAATTCATGAACTTTTTTGTTTAAAGCTACATACAAGGTTTGTAACGCTGGCAGCAATTGTTTAGCAATAGCTAATACGGCAGCGATATACATCGCCGTCGGAAATGTATCATTTGATGATTGTGATTTATTCACATGATCATTAGGGTGTATAGGGTTTTTACTGCCACGTTCCCCACCAACTAATTCTATGGCGCGATTAGCAATTACTTCATTCACGTTCATATTGGTTTGTGTGCCGCTACCAGTTTGCCAAACGCGTAATGGAAATTCAGTGTCAAGTTGTCCGGATTTTATTTCGTCGGCAACTTGAATAATCAAATCGGCTTTATCTTTGGTTAATAAACCCAGTTCTTGATTGGCTTTAGCCGTCGCTTTTTTCAAAATAGCAAACGCATGGATCACCGCCAGCGGCATATTTTCTTTACCTATGGCAAAATGGTGGATACTCCGCTGGGTTTGTGAGCCCCAATAGTGATCGGCCGGTACTTCAATTGGTCCCATACTATCGGTTTCAAGTCGCGTCTTTTTTGGCTTTTCTGACATATATTTCCCGTTAGATGACTTAAGGAATTTTGAAAAAATTTGGCTAGGAAAGTATAAAGTGTCTGTTTACAATTGGCTAGTTTTAACCAAACAGACGCTATTTATTAAAATAAACTATCACTAAATTATCGGCAATTTGGATGATGCACCACTTTGCTCATACACACATTTGGGCACTAAGTAACCTGGTAATCTATCGCGCAATGTTGTTATAAGTTGCTTAGCTTGTTCTTCGGGTATGGAAAAATGCTCAGCTCCTTGCACTTTATCGAGTAAATGTAAATAGTAAGGTAAAATTCCACAAGCAAATAAACGTTCACTTAAATTAACTAAAGCTGCAACATTATCATTCACGCCTTTTAATAACACTGCCTGGTTTAAAATAGGGACTTTTTTAAGGCGTAATTTTTCTATGGCCTGCTGCACAGAATCATCACACTCATTCGCATGATTGCTATGTGTCACTAAAACTGGTTGTAATCGGGTTGCTGTAAACCAGTTCAAAAATTCTGTGTTTATACGTTCAGGCAAAACGATAGGTAAACGGGTGTGGATGCGTAAAATGTTAATATGTGCAATATCGGCAAGATCATCAGCACATTTTCTCAAATAATGATCCGGCGCTAATAAAGGATCACCACCACTGAAAATCACTTCACGAATCGAAGCATCAGCTGCAATATATTCCAGTATATTCTGCCAAGCCTTACCACCCATTCTGTTTTCTGTATAAGGAAAATGGCGACGAAAACAATAACGGCAATTTATAGCGCAGGCGCCGGTAATAGTTAGCAATACTCTGCCATGGTACTTATGTAATAAACCCGGTAGTGGATTAACGGCTTGTTCTAGAAGAGGATCCTGGCTATAACCAAAACTCATTATTTCTTCTGCAGCTAAAGGCAGAACTTGTTGTAATAAGGGATCGTAGGGATTACCTTTTTGCATGCGAGCCACAAAACCTGCAGGCACACGTAAAGGAAATAATTGGGCGACTCGTTGCGCAGCAGGTAATAAACTAGGGCTTAATTCCAATTTGTCGAGCAATTCTGCCGGATCAGTAATAACTTCTTTAAGTAAGGTTTGCCAATTTTTTTGTAGCATTTCTTAAATAATTTGAATAATTTTTATCAGGAAAGATAAGCCACTCTCCTCAAATTAGCAAGCTAGGGTGCTGACGCTATTAAAGTTTTTTATACACTGTGAACATCCGGTGGCATACAAACTTAACTAAATGCATACCTTCCCTATCCTATTGATTTAATAATAAATTAACATACTCCTGTTACTCCGTTTAAAGTACAGGATACAAAAGCAAGTCCAATGTTAGTACCCGAGAACAATTCCGAAGTATTATTGCCAGTTACCGCCAATGCACCTTCTATCATTTGTATTTGACCGCCACCCTGTGTTCTTAGACCAATTGAATTGGCAGGTGGAGAGCTCGTATAATCTACAGTAACCTCGCTATTCTCAAGGTTGGCGGTACTCGTTCCAGCCGAATTGACTCCTACAATACTCGTGCTGCCCGCCGTACCCAAGGCATTGATTTGACTATTATTGACCTCTGCTTGGGAATTAGCGACGGCTAAACCAATCGTATCGACACCTTGTCCAGTTATTTGGCTTGACTCAATATTTAATGAGCCATCAAGAACCCCTACTCCTAAAATAGTTCCAAAAACACTGATATTTTCGATAGTTTCCGAACCTGAAGTAACTGTAATACCGGTATTATAAGGTGTTCCAGCGCTCCCTATTTGACTGTTACTAATAGTTATATTTTGACCACCATTAGTCGTTACACCATTCGTTGATCCACCTAAACTATTATTCAAAATAACACTATCCAAGGTGTTATTACCATTTAAAGTAAATGCACCATTAAATGTAGAACGGCCTGCACCGGTGACCGGCGCTGAATAATTGGCTGTTCTCGAATAAACACCTTGACCAATATTTAAAGTCAATGCGCTTCCTGCATTGCTTGCGGGATAAGACCCACCATTAAAATAAAACATTGTATTCGGTAATAAAGGATTTAAATCATTAATACCAGCTTGGGTAAAATCATTTGGCCCACAGGGATTCTCAAATGTACAATTGGCTAGGGTTAAATTACCTCCAGTGTTAGGTAGACCGGTTTGACTAAAAAAGGCAATGTTATCGCTTACTAACACACTACTACTGCCACGACCCATTCCATATAATAAGGTTTTACTTGGTATACCAGAACCATGACCTAAGTTCGCTAAGTAACGATCTACCGGATCCGTTAATCGTTCCGACAAACTCGGATCCGCCCAGTGTTTTCTTACCCCACCGAAATTTATTCCTAATCCGCCCACCACGTTACTATGTTGATAATTATCGTAACTATAATTTGCAAACACACGGATATTATCATCAAACCAATATTCTAAACCCGCCGCTCCTCCGCACACATTATCTGTATTAGGAATTGAGAAAAAATAAGCACCGACATAACCCTTTAACGGAACATAGCGAAACAATTGATAACCGACTCGCGCATCTGCGCCATTACCGATTTGTTGGATCGCATTTACATCATTAAACACACTATTCAAAATTTCAGTGTGACCGGTAAATACCGGCGTCGTCACCAGATTAAATTCTTCTATGCCTAATTCATTACTTTGTCCTGCTACCGGAATATACGCATTAACTCGCGCATCCCAACGGCGGCCCATTACTTCAACACCGGGATTCGTGATCCAAAATCCACTGCTATTTTCTACTCGGCTATGTCCTGCAAATAAATACCAACCTAATATTGCGGCATCATTCTTAATCCAGCGATAACCTAAACCCAGATCACCATACCATTGCTTATCCGTTCCATATGCACCTTGGGGATTCACATACAGATTATGATGCTGATCACCATCCAGTGATAACATCAAATCTCCTTGGCCTACCGTATATACACCCGTATACGCTGATGCTGAAAATCGAGGAGGAAGCGGTTCACGCGCTTGAATAATTGATGTGAAAAATAGAAATAAACATAATAAAAAATAAAAAGCATTTCTCTTGAACATCGACTCTTTCCTTGAATCAAATATCCTTGTCTTAAACTTTATTTGGGAGGAATTTATCTTTTATGTAATAGGCCCACTATAGCAAATTATAATGCTTATTCAACCGCACGAGAACAACTAATCTTTCATTCCTAAAGAAGGTAGCATGATCTTAGGTAAGGGTTGATTAAGACTCGCTAAATCATCTGGAGGAATATTGAGTAGATGCAATGCATTATTCATTACA
>DAIQAW010000097.1:0-4889 GCA_036781465.1 Candidatus Aquirickettsiella sp. | reverse complement strand
TATTAGGGCTGGATGTCCGGAGGAAGATTATGACATTTATTACATTGTTACTGTGCTTGGGATTGGAACGATGCCTACATAGAGGTAACTTTTTAGCACGGTTTAATTGGTTTGAACAATATGTTAGTAGAATTAATGACCTTACTAAAAATAATAGTTGGTCACAGCAATATTTTATACCTTTATTGTTTGTTGTTTTACCGATCGTTATACCAGTGGCGATTATTTATTTTTTAAGCGCTACTTTTATCCAAGGTTTGTTATCCTTTTTAATCGGCGCAGTGGTACTTTTTTATTGCTTGGGCCCTACCAATATTTTTGATACCAAGCAAATACATCAACCGATATTTTGGCAGGCGAATGAATCCTTATTTGCAGTGATTTTTTGGATGGCTTTATTAGGCCCAATTGCGGCATTAGTTTATCGTTTAGTTGAACGTTCTGCTCACATCCATCCTAGTTATCCTGCTTTAGGAAAATCTGCCCAACAAGTCCGTGCATTATTGGATTGGTTACCGGTACGCTTATTTTCAATATTGTTTGCTTTAGCAGGTAATTTTGTACAAACCAGTCATTTTTGTTTAGATTACTTACTAAGAGACGTTTCATTTAATCGAGAGCTTATTGAAAAAAGTGGTCGTATTGCATTAGGACTAGACGAAACAACTGAATTTACTAATGAAAATTATGTTTCTGCCCTAAAGCTCATAGACCGGGATTTAATCCTCTTTTTAATTATCGTATTCGCTGTTACGCTGGGTGTGCTGTTGTAGTTAGGTCAATAGCAGTTTGTAAAAAAAATAATCGAAGAATATTTTTCTAAAGGTAAGCCTGATATGACACAGCAAATTCCTTACTTAGATAAGGATCCTCTTGAAACCAAAGAGTGGATAGATGCACTTTTATCGGTATTAAAATTTGAAGGTGCAGATAGGGCACAATTTCTTATCCAACAACTTATCAATAAGGCGCATCAACGGGGTTTGGACCTAAGCGCTTGCTTACACACCCCTTATGTGAATACGATTCCTGTCGAGTTGGAACCTACTTTTCCTGGCGATGAGAAACTAGAAAAACGTATTGCGGCATTGATTCGTTGGAATGCTGTGATGATGGTATTACAGGCAGGCAAGGTTTCTTCTGAACTAGGTGGCCATATAGCAACCTATGCTTCGGCGGCAACTTTGTATGAAGTGGGTTTCAATCATTTTTTTCATGCGGCCAATTCTGAACACGGCGGCGATTTATTATATATCCAAGGTCATTCCTCCCCAGGTATCTATGCACGCGCATTTTTAGAGGGGCGCTTAACGAAAGAACAATTAGCACATTTTCGTCAAGAAATCGGCGGAGAAGGTCTTTCTTCTTATCCTCATCCATGGCTGATGCCAGAATTTTGGCAATTTCCTACCGTTTCAATGGGTTTAGGGCCAATGCAGGCAATTTACCAAGCACGTTTTTTGAAATATTTACAAAATCGTGGCTTATTGGATAACAAAGATAGAAAAGTCTGGATGTTTTGTGGTGATGGAGAAATGGATGAACCTGAATCGCTCGGTGCACTTTGTATTGCTGCGCGGGAAAAATTGGATAATCTCATTTTTGTTATTAATTGCAATTTACAACGTTTGGATGGTCCAGTACGTGGAAATGGCAAGATAATTCAAGAACTAGAAGGTGTATTTCGCGGCGCAGGGTGGAATGTCAACAAAGTTTTATGGGGTAGTGCTTGGGATCCTTTATTTAAAAAAGATAAACAAGGTTTGTTACCTCAGCTAATGATGGAAACCATTGATGGAGAATATCAGAATTTTCGTGCTAAAGATGGTGCTTACATACGTGAACATTTTTTTGCGAAATATCCAGAATTAAAAGCCATGGTTGCTGATATGAGCGATGAGCAACTTTGGCTGCTAAAACGCGGTGGACATGATATTAAAAAAGTTTATGCGGCTTATAAAGCGGCAGTCGAACATCAAGGTCAACCCACCGTTATCTTAGCTAAAACCATCAAAGGTTATGGTATGGGTACGGCGGGTGAAGGTCAAAATATTACGCATCAACAGAAAAAAATGACACAAGAACAGCTACTTGCGTTTCGAGATCGTTTTAATCTCTCAATGAGTGATGCGGAGGTTGAAAATTTAAGTTTTTATCATCCGAGTGAAGATAGTCCAGAAAATAAGTATTTAAAACAACAGCGTAAAAAGTTGGGTGGATATTTACCGGCGCGTCGTACGCATGCTGACGAAAGTTTAGTGGCACCACCCTTAAGTAATTTTGAGAATATATTACTCGGTTCAAATGGACGAGAAATCTCTACGACGATGATATTTGTGGAAATTTTGCGTCATCTATTAAAAGATAAAACCTTAGGTTCGCGTATCGTACCCATAGTACCTGATGAATCACGCACGTTTGGTATGGAAGGTTTATTTCGTCAGATTGGGATTTATTCTCCGGTAGGCCAACTTTATGATCCTGTCGATGCGGATCAATTAATGTATTACCGTGAAGATAAAAAAGGCCAATTGTTAGAAGAAGGAATTAATGAAGGCGGCGCATTTTGCTCATGGATGGCAGCAGCCACTTCTTATAGTACGAATAATTTGAGCATGATTCCTTTTTATATTTATTATTCGATGTTTGGTTATCAACGGGTCGGTGATTTTGTTTGGGCTGCGGGTGATATGCAAGCACGTGGATTTATTCTAGGCGCAACAGCAGGCAGAACAACTTTAGCCGGCGAAGGTTTACAGCATCAAGATGGACATAATCTGTTGTTTTTTTCAGTAGTACCTAACTGTGTTTCTTATGATCCGTGTTTTGGTTATGAACTAGCCGTCATTATTCAAGATGGTTTGCGCCGTATGCTGCAAGATCAGGAAAATGTATTTTATTATCTGACTTTGATGAATGAAAACTATGCTCATCCTGCGTTAAATGAAGTTAATAAGGAAGGCATAATTAAAGGAATGTATTTATTGTCCGAAACTAAACCGACTAAACGACACGTACAATTATTAGGATCTG
Organism: Candidatus Aquirickettsiella sp.; assembly: GCA_036781465.1. Lineage (GTDB taxonomy): Bacteria > Pseudomonadota > Gammaproteobacteria > Diplorickettsiales > Diplorickettsiaceae > Aquirickettsiella. The sequence goes on along the minus strand of DAIQAW010000097.1, from coordinate 1,856 downwards.
GTACGATATTAAATGAAGTGATTGCGGCAGCGGAGTTATTAAAAACAGATTTTGGCGTGACTTCTGATATTTGGAGTGTAACGAGTTTTTCAGAATTACGGAAACAAGCGTTAAGTGTAGAGCGACATAATTTTTTACATCCTAATGACGCTGAACAACAAAGCTATGTGTCAGAATGCTTACAGAATCGATTAGGGCCAGTGATTGCCGCGAGCGATTATGTCCGTTTAAATGCCGATCAAATTCGTGGATTTATTAAAGCACCTTATCGAGTCTTAGGAACAGATGGTTATGGACGTAGTGATACGCGTGAGCAGTTGCGACAATTTTTTGAAGTGAATCGTTATTATATTGTTCTAGCCAGTTTACATGCCTTGATGGAAGAAGGTTTAGTGAGTACGACCGAAATCGACTTAGCCTTTGCAAAGTATGCAATTGATCCTAAAAAGTCAAATCCATTTACCTTTAATTAAGCAGCAGCATAGCCAAAAAATTTAAGTGTGAAGAGTATTGAGGAGAAAACATTTGTCTAGTTTAAAAGAAGTATATGTTCCCAATTTAGGTAATATCGATGCGGCGACTATTATCGAAATTGTGGAAAAAGATCAAGTGATTGCGGTAGATGAAGCCTTAATGACCTTAGAAAGTAATAAAGCGTCGATGGATATCCCTTCACCATTTGCTGGAAAATTAAAAGAGTTAAAAGTCAAAAAAGGCGATAAAGTATCCAGTGGTGATTTGATTGCAATCATTGAAATAGAAGAATCTAATGCAGCAACTGAAAAAGCGGTGAGGAAAAAACGATCGACTTCAGATATAGCTCCATCCACGATTGCACCAGAATTAGATAATAAAAATATAAAAAAAGAAGAAGCTGTATCTCGATCCACTGAACTTGAGCAAGAAAATATAGAAGAAGAGGACAAAGGTGATATTCATGCAGGTCCTGGTGTTCGACGTTTAGCACGTGAGTTTGGTATCGATCTGAATAAAATTTCGGGTACTGGACAAAAAGGTCGTATCATCAAAGAAGACTTACAGAGATTTGTTAAAGCGCATTTAAGTCAAGGTGCTACTAGCCAGATAGGTTTACCTAGCGCGCCAGAGATTGATTTTAATCAATTCGGTAAAACGGAAAAGCGGGGTTTATCACGAATTAAAAAATTAACAGGACAATTTTTACATCGTAATTGGTTGTTAGTCCCGCATGTAACCCAGTTTAATGAAGCAGATATCACTGAATTGGAAGTTTTTCGCAAAGCACAAACAGGGTTTGCAGCCAAACAAAATATTAAATTAACGCCGTTAGTTTTTATTATGAAAGCCGTAGTCGCTAGTTTAAAAGTATTTCCTTCTTTTAACGCTTCTTTATCGGCTGATGGCGAGGAATTAATCCTAAAAAAATATTATCATATTGGTATTGCTGTCGATACACCGGAAGGTTTAGTGGTGCCGGTGATACGCGATGTGGATAAAAAAAGTCTTTTAGAATTAGCCCAGGAATTAGCCACGGTGAGTCTTAAAGCGCGCGAAGAACAATTGACGAATGCCGATTTGCAAGGCAGTTCATTTACTATTTCAAGTTTAGGTGGTATTGGCGGTACAGCATTTACACCCATAGTCAATGTACCGGATGTCGCTATTTTAGGTGTCTCTAAAGCACAGTTTAAACCATTCTATCAGGATGGAGAGTTCGTGCCACGATTAATGTTACCTTTATCGCTATCGTATGATCATCGGGCCATTGATGGTGCGGAAGGAGCGCGTTTTATTATGCATTTAAGTGCATGTCTTTCAGATATACGACGTTGGTTACTATAGGCTCGATTGACCGTTTATTTTTATAATTATTTTAG
>DAIQAW010000096.1:0-4919 GCA_036781465.1 Candidatus Aquirickettsiella sp. | reverse complement strand
CTATATTACAGCTCGTCTTTAACGGTGCATTTTTTTAACAACGATATTATTGGTTACACCGGTGACGCCTTCAACTTGTTTAGCGAGCATGCCGGCTTTTTGTTTTTGTGCCCAATTATTCGCAAAACCGCCGAGTTTGACTTGACCTTTATAGCTCATGACTGAAATAGCGAGACCTTTTATATCTGGGTCGGCTAATAATTTAGATTTTACTTTTAAGGTAATGACGCTACTGTCAACATATTGACCAGTGGTTTCTTGTTGCATGGCGCGATGGCTGCCCATGGCTATCGTGGCTACCATCGGTAATGCGATTAAGCCTAAGATAACAAATAACTTTGCTTTCATAGTCTGAGTACTCCTACTTGAAAATAGAACCTGGATTATTTTGTGTATAAAAACTTTATTGTATGAAGGGTTGGATTTTAAAATAGATGACTGAATAACCAAATAAGTAACAATACAGCAATAGGTATGCCTAATAACCAAGCAATTAAATATTTCACTATCCCCCCTCATATCTGCTCTTATTTGAGAATAAATGTTCTCTATAAAAAGATTAGTCAAGTCAGCAGATAAATCAAGTACTCTCATTTTAAATGAGATAGGTTATGTACATAAAATGCACAAAGAGTTGCTGCGCATTGCTGTGCTTACTTGAAAATAAGAGGTATACTACCGATAATATTTTGGAAAATGTAATTAAAATGGAATATCGTCATCAAATGCTTCGCTGGCCATTTCTGGTAATTTATCAGCTTGTTTGGATCGCGCAGCCGAATGAGCGGGTGTCGCAAAGGCGGGGGTTTCTGCATTGTTGTTGCTACCACGACTGTCGAGCATTTGCATTTCATTGGCAATAATTTCAGTGGTGTAGCGATCTTGACCTGTGGTTTTATCTTGCCACTTACGTGTTTGTAAGCGTCCTTCGATATAAACTTTAGAACCCTTTTTTAAATATTCATGGGCAATTTCGGCAAGACGTTGGAATAAAACGACACGATGCCATTCGGTGCGTTCTTGTTGTTCACCGGTATTTTTATCTTTCCAACTTTCGCTAGTCGCAATATTAAGATTGGTCACAGCGGCACCATTTCCAGGCATATGACGCATTTCTGGGTCAGCGCCTAAATTGCCGATTAAAATAACTTTATTAATGCCTCTAGCCATGTTCGAATACTCCCACACTACTACAATTAAAATAGTTTAACACTGAATTCTAAATCTTGTCGCACAAAAAAGAAAGCGTTAAAAAGGAGATTTTTAGAGGTTTCTTTTCATTATTTTCAAGGTTATAGTGTGATGTTCAGCAATAGCGGGTAAAGATTTTAGCTTTTGCATCAAAACTTTTCTATTTACCTATGGATACAATTCGCATTCGTGGTGCTCGCACCCATAATTTACAGAATATTGATCTCGATATTCCACGGGATCAATTAATTGTGGTGACTGGATTATCCGGTTCGGGTAAATCTTCGTTAGCCTTTGATACCTTATATGCCGAAGGTCAGCGTCGCTATGTGGAATCCTTGTCGTCTTATGCACGGCAATTTCTTTCCATGATGGAAAAACCGGATGTTGATCATATTGAAGGACTTTCTCCTGCGATTGCGATTGATCAAAAATCAACCTCACATAATCCACGCTCGACTGTGGGTACGGTCACTGAAATTTATGATTATTTACGCGTGTTGTTTGCTCGAATTGGTGAGCCGCGCTGCCCTGTGCATAACACCAGTTTAGCCGCGCAAAGTGTGAGTCAGATGGTGGATACATTGATGGCGCTACCGAATGAAACGCGCCTACTTATTTTGGCACCCAAAATAAAAGGTCGAAAAGGTGAATTTAAACCTTTATTTGATGAATTACGTAGCCAAGGTTATTTACGGGTACGCATTGATGGTGAATTGATCGAATTGGATCAAATACCGTCTTTGAAAGCTAAGCAAAAACATAACATCGATGTGGTGATTGATAGACTGCGAGTAAAACCTGATAATCGATTACGTTTAAGTGAATCTTTAGCAACGGCAGCAGGCTTGAGTGAAGGTTTAGTAACGGTGGTGGTACAAGATGAGCCAGGAAAGCCGTCACAGGAATTAATTTTTTCTGAGCGTTTTGCGTGCTCAGAGTGTGGTTATAGTATTAGCGAGTTGGAACCGCGTTTATTTTCTTTTAATAATCCGGCTGGTGCTTGCCCGCAATGTGATGGTTTAGGCCATGAAATGATTTTTGATGCGGATAAAGTGATACCACAATCCGAATTAAGTATCGCGCGTGGCGCTATTCGTGGCTGGGATGCACAAAATCCTTATTATTCTTTGTTGTTATCGACCTTAGCGAAGCATTATCGTTTTTCTTTAGAGTCACCTTTTAATGCATTGCCAGAAACTATTCAGAAAATTATTTTGTATGGAAGTGGCAAAGAAGAAATAAAATTTTATTATGAGAGTGAAAAAGGCTATGTCTATAATAAGAAGAAACCCTTTGAAGGGGTGATACCGGTCATGCAACGCCGTTATCAAGAGACGGAATCGCATGCAGTGCGTGAGGATTTAGCACGTTATTTAGCTTCTAAACCATGTACCAGGTGCCAGGGTACACGTCTTAATGTTGCTGCGCGACATGTTTTTATTGCGGATAAAGCCATTACTGATTGGGTGACTTTACCGTTGGATAAATTAAAAGAATTATTTGAAAAATTAAATTTATCCGGCCAACGTGCACAGATTGCTTTGCGCTTACAAAAAGAGATCATCGACCGTTTAAACTTTTTAATTGATGTTGGTTTGAATTATTTGTCATTAGATCGGAGTGCCGATACTTTATCTGGCGGTGAATCGCAACGGATTCGTTTAGCTAGTCAAATTGGTTCAGGTTTAGTAGGCGTGATGTACATACTCGATGAGCCATCAATAGGTTTGCATCAGCGCGATAACGGTCGTTTGTTAAGCACACTGTTGAGATTGCGCGATTTGGGTAATACCGTGATAGTCGTTGAGCATGACGAAGAGGCCATTCGACACGCAGATTATGTTGTTGATATGGGACCGGGAGCCGGTGTGCATGGCGGTCGTGTGATTGCCCAAGGGTCGCCCGCTGCAATTATGCGTAATACCCATTCGTTAACGGGCCAATATTTATCCGGCGAACGACGCATTGAATTGCCTAAAAAACGCCGCAAATTCGATAAGAATAGTGTGATTAAGTTGTCTGGCGCGAGCGGTAATAATTTAAAACAGATTGATGTTGAAATTCCCCTTGGTTTAATGACTTGCATTACTGGCGTGTCAGGCTCTGGAAAATCAACGCTGATAAATGACACCTTATACCCACTTGCAGCGAAAAAATTAAATGCAGCTATTTTACCGCAAGCAGCATCGTATCAATCTATTACTGGTTTAGAACTGTTGGATAAGGTGATCGATATTGATCAAAGTCCGATAGGGCGTACACCGCGGTCCAATCCGGCCACCTACATCGGTTTATTTACACCGATACGCGAATTATTTGCCGCCACACCCGAAGCGCGTTCACGTGGTTATACAGCGGGACGTTTTAGTTTTAATGTGAAAGGAGGGCGTTGTGAGGCCTGTGAGGGTGATGGGGTACTTAAAGTAGAAATGCATTTCTTAGCGGATGTGTATGTGCAGTGCGATGTCTGTAAAGGTCAGCGTTATAATCGTGAAACTTTAGAAATTCGTTACAAAGAAAAAAATATTTATCAAATTCTAGAAATGACTGTAGAGGAAGCGCACGAATTTTTTAATCCTGTTCCTGTTTTAGCACGAAAATTACAGACTCTAATCGAAGTAGGGCTTGGGTATTTACATTTGGGTCAAAGCGCTCCAACTTTATCCGGCGGCGAAGCACAACGTGTTAAATTGGCTAAAGAACTGAGTAAACGCGATACCGGTCACACACTGTATATTTTGGATGAGCCTACAACGGGTTTACATTTTTATGATATCGAACAATTATTAAAGGTGCTGTATCGTTTGCGTGAGCGCGGTAATACGGTGGTGGTGATTGAGCATAATCTGGATGTGGTCAAAATGGCAGATTGGATTATTGATCTGGGCCCAGAAGGTGGTAGTAAAGGGGGGGAGATTGTTTGTGTCGGCACGCCTGAGCAGGTCGCAAAGCAACTGACTTCGTATACCGGTCACTATTTAAAACCTTTACTAGGAAAACGCAGCTTATCCAGTGAAAATGGCAGTCGCCACGGTTGATCAAACAAAAGACGATGATTATAAAAGAAAAAACCCCCTAGGACAGGGGTTTTTAACAAACAGAATGTTGGGGTCTAAACAAAATTAACCAAAAGTAAATCCTAAACCAATAGTGGCCATATTGATGTTATTCGGTCTATTTTTACCAATGGGTTGAATATGGGTAAAAGCAGTATCAATAAACACATTAGAGCTCATATTATAAGTAACGCCGACACCTGCTTCAGGGGCCCAGCTATGTTTAGCCAATGGTGCAACAATAGATTGTCCACTCACTACATCACCTTTAAGGTCGTTTACTAGATAAGCCATACCTGCTTTAGCATAGATATCAAACTTATTGTTAATAGGAAGAATACCCTTTCCAACGACATCAAAAGCATGTTGATTAAGTGTGATAGATTGCTTGGCAATAGTTGATTTTACATGAGCTTTTTGCTGAGCTAATTGTAAATATCCTATTTCAACTGACCAATTAGGGTTAAATTGGTAACCAATCGCCAAACGACCTGCTAAACCACCTTTATATTTAGAAGAAACTTTTCCTGAAGAAGGGAAAGGCTTTACAAAGTGTTTTCCGGTGTGGGCATAACCCACTTGGCCTTCAACATAAACGCCTGGAGTCGTAGCATTAGCAGCCATCATACCGAGCGCTGAAATGCCTAGTATGCTTACTGTGATTATACG
>DAIQAW010000095.1:0-4966 GCA_036781465.1 Candidatus Aquirickettsiella sp. | reverse complement strand
GTCTTCGATACCATATTTTGAGCCTTCGCGGCCAATGCCAGATTGTTTGAAACCACCAAAGGGCGCGACTGCATTTGAAGCGTGTCCGGTGTTGATACCGACAATACCATAATCGAGTTGTTCAGCGACATGAATAACTCGATTGACACTTTGTGTATAAAAATAAGCGGCGAGTCCAAATTCAGTGGCATTTGCTAAATGCATGACTTCTTGTTCTTCAGAAAATTTAAATAGCGCGGCTACGGGACCAAAGGTTTCTTCTTTAGCGATTAACATTTTATCGGTACAATTTTTTAAGAGTGTCGGCTGAAAAAAATTTCCGCCTAAAGTATGGATTTTTCCTCCGTATACCAATTCTGCACCTTGCTGTAGTGCATCTGCAATATGTTTTTCTACTTTTTTGATGGCCGCTGCATTGATCAATGGTCCTATTTGAATATTATCTTCTAAACCACTGCCTACTTTTAATTGTTGAATGGCGTGGGCTAATTTTTTTGTAAAAATTGCATAGATTTTTTCATGAACATAAAAACGGTTGGTACAGATGCACGTTTGGCCACTATTACGAAATTTTGATGCAATAGCGCCAAGGATTGCTTGATCAATATCGGCATCATCAAAGACAATAAAGGGTGCATTACCACCTAATTCTAAGGATATTTTTTTTACTGAGTTAGCCGCTTTTTGCATTAATAATTTCCCAATGGTAGTAGAACCAGTGAAAGAAATTTTGCGTATCGAAGGGCTGTCAGTGAAAATATTGCCTATCAATTCAGAATCACCGGTAACGACATTAAAGACACCGGCCGGTATTCCTGCCTTTTCTGCGAGTACCGCCAATGCCAATGCAGAAAAAGGCGTTAATACTGAAGGTTTGAGTAGGATAGTACAGCCGGCGGCTAAAGCCGGTGCACATTTACGAGTAATCATGGCGTTAGGAAAATTCCAGGGGGTAATAGCGCCTACCACACCCACCGATTGTTTGCTAACAAACAAATGCTGTTTGTTTAATGGCGCAGGTATAATGTCACCGTATACGCGTTTACCTTCTTCAGCGAACCATTGAATGAAAGAAGCACCGTAACGAATTTCTTCCATGGCTTCTTTAAGTGGTTTGCCTTGTTCTAGTGTGAGTAAAAGTGCTAAATCATTAATATTATCTAAAATCAGTGTATACCAACGGTATAACAATTCACTACGTTCTGTGGCGGTTTTTGATCGCCATAGCGGCCAAGCTGCATCGGCTGCAGAAATTGCATCGAGTATGTTGACTGGTTCCAAATCTGGAACGGTTCCAATAATTTCCCCCGTAGCGGGATTGTTAATTTTAATGGTTTTTTTTACCAGCACCCATTTCCCATTAATATAACAGCTTTGCTGAAACAGTGCAGTATTATTTAATTTCATATGGAGAATCCCGATTTTTCAGTCTTTGGTTTTTTCAATAGTGACTTGCAATAAACGAATAATTCGATTATCTGCACGTAAAACTTTAAAGCGAAAAGGGTGAATAGTAATGCTGGCACCACGTTTCGGTAAGTAACCAAAACGATTCGCGATTACGCCACCTATCGTATCAAATTGATTGGTTGCCAAATCAGAATTAAAAAAGTCATTAAAATTTTCAATATGCATCATCTCTTTTACAATAAATTGATTTGGGTTTTGTTCCTGGATAAAAACTTCGTCATTAGCATCATATTCATCTTCAATTTCGCCAACAATTTCTTCTAAAACATCTTCAATAGTGACCAGACCAGAAACAGCACCGTATTCGTCAACAACGATAGCCATATGATAATGTTTATGTTGAAATTCTTCGAGCAAACTGTCTAAGCGTTTACTTTCGGGTATAAAAACCGCAGGTCGTAGGATGTCGCGGATATTAAAGCTGTTTTGATGGGCTAAGGGATTGTATTTAAGTAAATCTTTTGCCAGTAATAAGCCAATGACGCGTCGTTCATCATTGATGACTGGGAAGCGCGAGTGGCCAGATTCAATGACCATAGGTAACAATTCACTCAAATGTGCTTTTTCATGAATAACTGTAATTTTGGCATGTGGTACCATAATATCTCTGACGTGTATATCAGAGATTTGTAATACACCTTCTAACATTTTCAACGCTTGTGCATTGAGTAAATTGCGTTGTTTAGCATAATATAATATTTCTATGAGTTGTTTTCTATTTCTTGGCCCTTGTTTGAAAACTTGATGAACACGTGTTAACCAGGCCTGACGATTTTTTTTAAATTTAATTTTATCGCCAGATGTAGGGGTTTTCATAACCTAATTCCTTCAACATTTGAATTTCTACTGATTCCATTTTACTAGCATCTTTATCATGAACATGATCATAACCTATTAAATGTAAACAACCATGAATAATAAGATGCGCCCAATGAGCTAGGCGGGTTTTTGCTTGTTGTTTAGCTTGTTGATTAACCAGTGCGGCACATATCACTAAATCACCTAAAAAATTAGAGGAAACTTTAGGCGGTGGCTCAAAAGGAAAAGATAAAATATTTGTAGGACCGGTTTGATGTCGATAAGTGTTGTTAAGGTAAGCACTTTCCTTTTTGCTAACGAGTCGTATGTTGACTTCGCTAGGTCCAACTTGCTTTGCCAAAGCTTTGTTTACCCATCGCTGTAGAAAATAACGGCTAGGAATAAAAGTGTTACTAGCAATAACTTGAACGGTAATTTTAATGCGCTTTTCTTTGATTTTCGTTTTGCGCATAGGCTTGTAGTATTGCTTGTACCAAAGTATGCCTAACAATATCTTGCATTTGAAATTCAGTAAAGCTGATACCCTTTATATTTTTTAGAATACTTAAACAGTGACATAAGCCTGATTCTAGGCCACGTGGTAAATCGGTTTGGGTCGTATCACCACTCACAACGACTTTGGAATTAAATCCAATACGCGTTAAAAACATTTTCATTTGCTCTTTCGTCGTATTTTGTGCTTCGTCTAAAATAATAAAAGCATCATTTAAGGTACGTCCACGCATATAAGCCAATGGAACCACTTCAATAATATGTTGCTCGACGAGTTGCATTACTAACTCAAAACCGAGCATGTCATTTAATGCATCATAAAGTGGGCGAAAATAGGGATCGAGCTTTTGTGAAAAATCTCCTGGTAAAAATCCTAATTTCTCACCCGCTTCAACAGCGGGTCTAACGAGTACTACACGACTAATTTGTTCCTTTTCTAATGCGGCTACGGCGCAAGCGACAGCTAAGTAAGTTTTTCCTGTCCCTGCTGGACCTAAACCAAAATTAATATCGTGATTTAAAATACGTTCGATATATAAACCTTGATTAGGGCTATGTGGTTTGATGGGGCCACGTTTGGTTTGAATCATTATACCAGGATTTTTGGGAGGCTTTAGTGTCATATTGGGATCAGTTTGAGCCGTCTGTAGTACTAAATGGATAGTATTTGACGTCAATGTGGTTTTTTTAGTGCCAGTTTCTGCATAGAGATGGTGCAATACTTTGGCAGCAATTTCAACAGCCGTGTTAGGACCATTAATTTGAAAATCATGACCACGATTATAGATACAAACGTTGAGTTTTTGTTCAATTTGACGTAAATGCTGATCAAATGGACCACAAAGGTTCGCTAAGCGGTGATTATCTTCGGGGATAAGTTGAAAAGTATAAGCTTGAGTATTCAATTGACTATTAATTCTCCTCGTAAAGAGTTTCTTAATACCTCAGTAATAGTAAGAGGAACTAATTGGCCTATTAAGCGTGTGTGACCTCTGAAGTTAACCACGCGGTTATTTTCTGTGCGTCCTTGCAGTTCATTTTCATTTTTCTTAGAAGGACCTTCAACCAGTATTTGATGGATCTTACCAAGCATTTTTTTACTTAGGGCTTGTCCTTGAAATACTAGGAGATTTTGCAGGATCTGTAAACGTTGTTTTTTTTCAGTGGGTGTTACATCATCAGATAATTCGGCTGCGGGTGTTCCGGGTCGGCGACTATAAATAAAACTAAATGAATTATCAAAGCCTATGGATTTCACTAAATTAAGTGTGGCTTGAAAGTCAGCTTCAGTTTCCCCAGGAAATCCAATAATAAAATCTGAAGATATCGTAATATCAGGTCGAACTTTGCGCAATTTACGAATTTTAGATTTAAATTCTAAGACTGTGTAACCACGCTTCATGGCGGCTAAAACTCGATCTGAACCACTTTGCACGGGTAAATGCAAATGATTGGCTAATTTTGGTACATCAGCATACGCTTGAATGAGGCGATCGGAAAACGCTAGGGGGTGAGAGGTGGTAAATCGTATGCGTAAAATATCATCGAGTGCGGAAACATAGCGAATTAAATCGGCTAGATCTGCAGTGCCACCTTCATAGCGCGGACCTTGATAGTCATTAACATTTTGGCCTAACAAGGTAATTTCACGGACACCTTGTTCACTCAGTTGTACAATTTCTGCAAGCACATCATCTAAAGGACGGCTAATTTCTTCACCGCGTGTGTAAGGTACTACACAAAAACTGCAATATTTGTTACATCCTTCCATGATAGATACAAATGCACGTGGACCTTCCGCTCTTGGATTGGGTAAATGATCAAACTTTTCAATTTCTGGAAAGGAAATGTCAACCACGGATCGTTTTTGCTCTAAGACTTGATTGATCATATCCGGAAGTCGATGCAAGGTTTGAGGACCAAATACGATATCCACAAAAGGCGCGCGTTGTATAATACCTGCACCTTCTTGACTTGCGACGCAGCCACCTACGGCGATAATGATGTGGGATCGCAATGCTTTAAGTTTGCGCCATTGTCCGAGCTGCGAAAAAACTTTTTCTTGTGCTTTTTCACGAATAGAGCAAGTGTTTAATAGAATAACATCCGCTTCATTGGGATCTTTAGTCAAGAGTAAATGATGGGAATGAAATAAAAGATTATGCATGCTCGCTGAATCATATTC
>DAIQAW010000094.1:0-5017 GCA_036781465.1 Candidatus Aquirickettsiella sp. | reverse complement strand
ATTTTATCATCATGTGGAAAAATAGATAATAATCCTAAAACTCATCCAAAGAGTTTTAAAGACGGAAAAGATTATGAAGTTATTTCTAGGTCGGAGATTATTCCGAAATCAGCACCAAAAACTCAAGTACAGGTGATTGAGTTTTTTAGTTATGCCTGTCCTGCCTGCTACCATTTTGAGCCAACATTAGACAAATGGCTTGCATCCCAGCCAAATTATGTAAAATTTGAGCGCGTACCGATAGTGTTTCAACCAAGTTGGCGCAGTTTAGCTCGAGCTTTTTATATTGCCAAAATGTTGGGAGTCGAAAAAGAATTGACGCCTGCTATATTTAAAGCTATCCATGTTGAAGGACAAGATTTATCAGACCCTAAGCTTCAAGAAGAGTTTTTTATAAAGCATGGGGTTAAAAAACATGAGTTTGAAAGTATAGCTAGTTTTTCCCCAGGTATTGATGCTCAATTATTGAGAAGTGATACTTTAATGCAAGAAGATAAAATTCTTGCTGCACCTACATTAGTTATTGATAATCGATATAAAGTTGATCCCAGCATGATAGGCGGAGATCCCACACGCTTTTTGCAGGATGCTGATTATTTGATAGAAAAAGTGAGAAAAGGGGACGAATGACTTGAGCGATTTTGTCAACATCCGAGGCTTATATTTTAGTCGTAACGGACGTACTGTTTTTTCCGATATCGAATTAAATATCCCGCGGGGTAAAATAACGGCCATTATGGGTCCAAGTGGATGTGGTAAGACCACATTACTGCGTTTAATAGGAGGCCAATTAAAACCCGAACATGGCAATATCCATGTGGATGGTAAGTTAATAAATAAATTGCCTCGAGTACAACTTTATGAATTACGCCGGAAAATGGGTATTTTATTTCAAAGCGGTGCGTTATTTACCAATCTAAGTGTTTTTGAAAATATTGCTTTTCCTTTAAGAGAACATACTGAACTACCTAATTTTATGATTCGTGATATTGTATTGATGAAGTTACAATCTGTCGGCTTACGTGGTGCTAAAAATCTTATGCCTAATCAACTTTCAGGTGGTATGGCACGACGTGTTGCTTTAGCGCGAGCGATTGTTCTAGATCCAGAGCTTGTTATGTATGATGAACCTTTTACAGGTTTGGATCCCATTGCACTAGGCGTGATTGTGAAACTTATTTCAGATTTAAACAAAGCCTTGGGTATTACAACAATCTTAATTTCTCATGATGTAAAAGAAACGCTAAGTATAGCAGACTATATTTATGTGATTGCTGGCGGAAAAATTATTGGTCACGGTACTCCAGATAAAGTACATATAGATAAGGATCTAGAGGTTCAACAATTTTTACAAGGTTTACCTGATGGCGTGGTTCCTTTTCATTATCCTGCTATTGAGTATAGCCAAGAGTTACTGCATTAATATATGTTGATTTTAAAAAAATTTCGATTATTGGGTCAGTTTAGTCTACAGCTATTAATGAGTATTGGTCGTTCCGGGATTTTTTTAGCGCATTTATTAATACGAAAACCACGGTTTAAAAAAAGTTTCCCTTTGTTAATCGAACAACTATTTTTTATTGGAGTATTATCTTTAATCATTATTGTCTTATCAGGGTTATTTATTGGCATGGTAGTGGGATTACAAGGCTATAATACTTTGAATAAATTTGGTGCAAGTCAACAGTTAGGTCAATTGGTTGCTTTAAGCGTGGTACGAGAATTAGGACCAGTGGTTACAGCATTATTATTTGCAGGGCGAGCGGGTTCTGCATTGACAGCAGAAATTGGCTTGATGAAATCTACAGAACAATTTGCAAGTATGGAAATGATGGGCGTGGATCCATTGTGGCGTGTGATTTCACCACGTTTTTGGGGAGGTTTTATTAGTATGCCCCTATTAATGATTATTTTTAGTGTAGTTGCAGTGTGGGGCGGGTATTTAGTAGGTGTCGTTTGGTTGGGCGTGGATAGGGGAGCATTTTGGAGTGCTATGCAATCTGCCGTTAATTTTCATGATGATATCGTGAATGGAATTATAAAAAGCATTGTATTTGGAAGTATTGTTACATGGATAGCTGTGTTTCAAGGATATGATACGGTTCCAACTGCTCAAGGAATTGGTCGATCAACAACGCGTACCGTTGTGTATTCTTCCCTGGCTGTATTAGGCTTGGATTTTGTATTAACCGCAGTGATGATGGGGGGTTGGTAAGTGCGCGAAAGAATAATAGAAATTTGGGTCGGGTTTTTTATGTTCTTTGGAATACTCGCTTTATTAGTTTTGGCTTTTAAGGTTAGTGGATTAAGTAGCTCCATAGGTGAGAGTGGATATAATATTACAGCTGCTTTTGACAATGTGGGTGGGTTAAAAGTACGCTCGCCTGTGTCTTTAGCAGGGGTTCATATTGGGGAAGTTAGCGCAATAAAACTTGATAATGTTAAATTTAAAGCTATCGTGACGATGAAAATTGATTCAAAGTATAAACAATTGCCAGTCGATACTTCCGCAAGTATTTTGACTCAAGGCCTATTAGGAGCAAATTATATTAGCTTGACACCAGGATTTGAACAAACTTTTTTAAATAATAATGCTATTGTACGAGATACGCATCCCGCATTAATTTTAGAAGATCTTATTGGTCAGTTAATATTTAGCTTAAAGAATTCAGGGGGAAAAAAGTGAAAAAAGTTATAGTCACATTGCTTGGGTTATTCATGTGTACCATGGCCTGTGCGATTCCATCGCCTGTAGAAATTCTACAAAATACTTCAAATCAGTTAATTTTAGAACTACAACGAAATCAAGCGACGCTTAAAACAAAGCCGCAGATTGTTTATGGTATCGTTGACCAAATTTTATTACCGCATGTTGATATAGAAAGTATGTCGAGTAAAGCCTTGGGTCGTTCTTGGTCAAATGCCACTCATTCTCAGCAACAAGCTTTTGAGGATCAATTTGTTACATTGCTTGTTCGCACATATTCAAGTGCTTTGGCCCAGTACACTAATGAACGTGTAATTTTTTTACCATTACGCGAAGATTTTAATAATCAATCTTATGTAGAAGTTAAAAGTCGTATTATTCGAGAATCAGGCCCTCAGATTAATCTTAATTATCGAATGTTGCGAGTGCAAAATCAATGGAAGCTGTATGATTTTAGTGTGGATGGCGTAAGTATCATAGAAAGTTTTCGCTCTCAATTTGTTGAAGAGTTGCGGCAGAGTGGTATTGATGGTCTTATTAGTAAACTTGCGCAACATAACAATCAAAGTGATTGATTCAGATGAACAGACCATCTTTAAAGTTTAAAAAAGACCATTATGTCTTATCAGGAGCTTTGAATACCTATACCGTACCAGGTATGTGGCAGCTCAGTCAAAATATCTTAAAAAATGATAAAGCTTCGTTAGTTCTTTTTAATTTAGAAGATGTTACTCAAAGTGATAGTAGTGGAGTGGCATTATTGATTGCTTGGACACGAATGCTAAAACAACGTGATCAAAAAATTCGTTTTGTAGCTTTACCTACACAAATGCTTGCCATTATTCGAGTATCCGATTTAGAAAAAATATTGCCCATAAATCGTTCCTCGTGATGGATAGATCTAAAGCAAAAAAAGCTTAAGTGCTCCCCCAAGATAAATATCTTACTTGTCTTGGGGATTTCTACTCAAAAGTTGCATGTTTAAAGAAATGCTGTGCATGAATAAATATACTAGGTATAAAAATAGAGATAGAGAGATAAATGGTGGATAAATTAATTATTAGAGGCGGCATCCCATTACAAGGTGAAGTCAGAATTTCTGGTGCGAAAAATGCAACCTTACCTATTTTAGCAGCATGCTTATTATCAGAGGAACCTATTACTTTATTTAATGTTCCCCACCTACAAGATGTCACCACCATGGTAGAACTTTTGAGCGGTATGGGAGCTCAATTTACTATAGGTGAGCGCATGAGTTTAGAAGTGCGTGCTCGTGAACTGATTGATTCCTATGCGCCCTATGCATTAGTAAGAAAAATGCGCGCATCCATTTTAGTTCTAGGTGCACTACTCGCTCGTTGTGGTGAAGCTATTGTCTCGCTTCCTGGTGGTTGTGCGATTGGTACACGCCCAGTCAATTTACATATTCAAGGGCTTGAAGCCATGGGTGCAAAAATTGAAATAGAAAATGGCTATATTAAAGCTAAAACTAAAGGGCGCTTGCAAGGTGCCTTCATCAAACTTGATACAATTACTGTTACCGGAACTGAAAATTTAATGATGGCCGCAACCTTAGCCAAAGGTAAAACGGTTATCAAAAATGCGGCGCGTGAGCCAGAAGTTGTTGATTTAGCTAATTTTTTGAATAGCATTGGGGCAAATATTAGTGATGCAGGAACAGATACAATTACTATCGAAGGTGTAGAGCAATTAACTGGAGGTTATTATCGAATTTTGCCAGATCGAATAGAAGCGGCTACTTATTTAATTGCAGTTGCTTGTACACGAGGTTTTATTCGTCTAAAGGATATTCAGGCCAACACTTTAGATGCGGTTATTTATACATTGCGTCAAGCAGGGGCAGAAATTGCTATTGGCGATCACTGGATCGAACTTGATATGCGGAATAAACGCGCCAAAGCCGTTAATGTGAGTACTGCGCCCTATCCTGCTTTTCCAACTGATGCACAAGCGCAAATTATGGCGCTTAATATTACTGCGGAAGGAACTGGAATTATTACTGAAACAGTATTTGAGAATCGTTTTATGCATGTACAAGAAATGCGCCGCATGGGCGCTGACATTACCTTAAAAGGTAATGTTGCCATCTGTAAAGGTGTCGATAGATTAATGGGTGCAGAAGTTATGGCTACCGATTTACGAGCTTCGGCAAGTTTAGTATTGGCAGGTTTAACGGCTGAAGGTGAAACGACCGTAAATAGAATTTATCATATAGATCGTGGTTATGAATGCATCGAAGAAAAATTATCGCAGTTGGGCGGAAAGATTCGGCGTGTGTCTGTATTAGAT
>DAIQAW010000093.1:0-5026 GCA_036781465.1 Candidatus Aquirickettsiella sp. | reverse complement strand
CTGTATTATTGTACTGTTTGCCAAAATAAGTTGAACCATTATGCAGTATTTTTTCCTTTTTTAAGACTTCTATCCACCCATAATAACAACATCCTATAGCTAACCCATTATCTCCCGCAGCGGGTTGGAAATAAAAATTCTCAAATTTTGTATTTTTAAATAATTTTGCGTTCGCAACTGCATTTAATGCAAGACCGCCAGCATATCCAACGTTTTTATGAGAATACATATCGTGATAAGCATTAAATACATATATAATCGCCGCTTCAATTTTCTCTTGTGCAAAATAAGCCAAATCGGCATAATATTGAAAATATTCACTAAAACAACGGTATTTTCCACCCAGAAAAGGATCAATATTCTTCATCCAATCATATTTTAGGAAAACTCTACCTTCTTTGAACTCAAAAACATCAAATTCAAATATCCGTGGTCTCCCGTAAGGTGCTAACCCCATCAATTTTCCTTCACAAAATTCATCATCAAAAACGTAATAACTTATTCCACCATAAAATTCCGCAATTGAATGTTCGATATCGAAAGGTGCTACTGGATAACAAAGTCTGTCCCACTTTACAAACTTAGAAAAATCCTTAAAAATGGGACACAATTTTCCATTTTCAAAAGAATAATAACTTTCTTTTTCCCAATAAAGATATTTTTCATCTTTTTTTAAGTCTCTAATATCCTTTGGGAGAACCTTTGGATCATCAACGTCAATACAAGTATCCAAACTGCTGCCTTGTCCATCCATAACAACCACCCCCATCTCATGAAATGGTGAGGTACCGATAGCACTATAGGCATGAGCGATGTGATGAGAAATATTAACAATAGGCATTTCTTGAGGGATTATTCTATTACTTCGTTTAATAACCTCTTCAGGTTTTAGAATTGGGTTTGCAGTGCATTCCTGAACAAGAAGCGTTAAATCTTTAAAAGTAATACCCGCTGCGTCTAAGCAGTATTGAATGGTTAAATTATCATTAAACCCATCGTGCTTAACTTTCGTAATTCTTTCTTTTTCGAGCGCAACGATAATTTTTCCATCTCTTAATAAACAGGTTGATCCATCGTGCGAAAGCCCTGTTCCTAAAATGTAAATCGGTTTAGCCATAAAAACATCTCTCTACAAATTCAATTGGTACAACGACATTTCATCTTCAAATTGTTTTGATATTTCTAAGAGTTTTCGCGTTAGTTCATACTCTTGATCTCGCTCCATAGATTTAGCTAATCGTTTATAAAATTTTGATTTTAAGGCAGGAATTTCTTCCGGTTTAATTCGATTTCTTGCAATAGCGATATCTATTGCTCTAGAAAAACCATCGCTATCAACTCTTGCTTTGATCTGATTAAATTTCTTCGGACCAAGTCTTGTTCTAGAAGCCTGGTACTGCATAAAACTAGGAATTCTATATAATGTCGGAATATCTGAAACATATTTATACCGCGCTCCGAGTGCGGCAATTCTTAGCCATGTGTGATAATCTTCTGATGCCCGCTCATTAGGAAATGGGCATTCATACGCAAACATTGTACGCACAGAGGTAGCCGAAGTTTTATTTATATACCCTGTATCAGTACCCATATTCAACCATACATCATCCCCTTCAAGAGGCTTTGAGATATGTGTTTCCATAATCTCCAAAATGGGAACACTAATCTTTTCAAAGGGGACTAATTCATTAAATTCATTGATAACCTTAAAGGATGAATAAATTAAACCTATAGCAGGATCTTGCAGAAAAGTATTTTTCACAATTTCTACTCTCTGAGGATGAGAAATATCGTCTGCGTCATTAAAATGAATGATGCCACATTGGTGATTTTTTGCATATATAACACCTATATTTCTACAAATACCAGGCCCCACATTTCTATCTAAAAAGATAACATCAATCTGAGGATAATATTTTTTCTTAATATTTTGTAATTCTTTTTTTATCTTAAATTCCGTTGAATTATCATCAATGATGATTGCTTGCCAATCAGGATCTGTTTGTTTAAATAATCCTTCCAGCGTGTCAAAAATAAATAATCTGTTATTTTTTTCACAAAATTCAGCATAGTGAGGTATTACAAAAGCAGAGGACATTAACATGATTCCTTTATTGTGTTACATAAAACGTCCGTAAGAATGCGTAATTCTTTTCTAGAGCGCCCTATTTGGGTAGAAATACCAATAACCCGTTCTAGTATCGATGAAGTTTGAGGGAAAGAATTCTTAGAGATAGTTACAGAATTCTTGCTAAGCTGAAAAGGATCACGCTGGGTATGATGAGCGCCGCGTTTTTTTAAAATAGGCTCCCAATCTGAATAAACATGACCTTTCGTATTCACAAACCATGCATTGATATTGTTTAACTTCATTTTTTGAAAAAAAGTGTTTGCTTTATTACGAGAAGTAAATTGTAGAAAAACAGCTCTTCCGCAATCACCTTCCTTATCATGTATGGGGCAAAAAGTAAAAGAGCTTGCAACATGCGATAAACAATCCAATATTATACGTTTCTCTTCTCTCAAGCTTTTTAAAATATTATCAAGCTTGCTTAGTTGTACGCGTAGAATAGCACTTGATATTTCAGATATCCTAAAATTCCATCCTGCGAATGCTTTAATTCCTAGTTTAGTAAACCCAGGTTCAAAGATACAACCACCATGATGTTGTACCATAGCTCTTTGATGAAAAATTTTCTTATCCGTAATTAATGCTCCGCCTTCGCCGCAGGTAATAATTTTATAATGATTGAAGGAAAATATGCCTGCGTCTCCTATCGTACCTAAATGTTTGCTTCCGTAGGAACCACCACAGGCTTGCGCAACATCTTCCAATACGAATAATTTATATCGCTTTGCAATTTGCATAATTGCATTCATGTTACATGGTAACCCATGCATATGAACAGGAATAATCGCTTTGGTTTTTTTAGTAATTTTTCGCTTTACATCCTCTGGATTAAGAGTGAGTGAGGTATCAATTTCAGCAATTACCGGGATCGCACCAACAGCTAACACTGATAACGCTGTTGCTATATAGGTAAACGCAGGGATGATTACTTCGTCTCCTGGACCAATACACATCCCCGCTAAACCGCATATTAGCGCAGCCGTTCCACTACTTACTGCAAGTGAATATTTGACTTTCAGTTTTTTAGAAAATTCTTTTTCAAATTGACTTGAGACGCTATCATCGCCATTAATGTAACGATCTAGATAACCTTTTTCAATAACTTGACGTACAGCATCCACTTCATCCTCCCCGAGATTATAGGGCACTCCACACCTTCCTTTGTCTAAATAAAATCGAAATTCATTACATAATGATTCTCTTTAATAACTTAATTCACAATTAACTGCAACATTTAGTTATTACTAAATCGTTAATTTTTACTATTAAATTTTTATTAGTGCTAATTTAACAATTACATCAAATAGATAATTAGCAACTAATTTATTCCCTCTATCTCCCAAGTGAACATAATCTGCAAAAACACTTCTTTGTTCTTGCTTGATTGCATCGTCAACATCAATAAAATAATAACCTTTTTCAAGTGAGTCTTTTTTTATTACCTGCATTAAAATGTCATAATTTTTAACATTATATTCCGGAAAGCCAATATATTGCTGACGAAATTTAGTATCAAGTTGCTGTTCCCAAGCTGACTTTTTTTTCAAAGTTGTATATAAAGATGGTTGTAGACAATAAATTAAAATAAATTTCTGTTTTTTTGAAAGGTAATCTATTAACTCCATAGTTTCAAGTGTATTACTTGCAATTTTTTCGCTCGAAAGCTGAATAGTATGTAACGCTTTCAATATCTCCTGTCCTTTAAACATATGTTTATACCAAACCTTATTTACTAAATACAAAAATTTAAACTGATATTCTCTATATTTCGGAGGTGTAATTATTGAAAATTTACTTGATGTTTTTTGATCCACAGCTTCTGATTTATCTACATATAATTGAATTGCTTTCTTGTAATGCATGAAGTCTTGTTCAAGATTATAATTTTCTCCAGTGTAAGCATGATATATATCATTCCATCCAGAAAACATGATAATCATATCCGGTGAAAATTTCTTAACATAATTAAATATAAAAACTTTCTCTTGGGCACTTGTCCATGCACCAGCCGCAGCTATTATTACTCTAATCTTTTTTTGCGGATAAATAACAGCCAATTTTTTTTCAAGCAAGTAAGCAAACGTTTGATTCTGTTTTACACCGGCACCCCACGCAGCTGAACCACCAGTAACAAAAATGCGAAATTCATTTTTAGGTTTTTTCTCAAAAAATGTCTCGTCGTATCTGAAATGATCTACATTTGTTTTCCATCCAACGCCTGATTCATTCTCAGTGGGCACATAACCAACAAAGGTGTCATATTCCATTTTCGCAATTTCATCCTGCGATGTATAGCATTGCCCTTTCGCATCATAAGGATCTTGAGCTTCCTTGGTACATGGAGCAAGGAAATTATCTGAATCCGGATCCTTAATCAGTGCTCGAGATAAAAGTTCAAGACAAATAAAACATATTAAAATCATGAAGGTTAGGACAGGTATCATGTAGTTGCACGCTATTATTGTAACCAAAATCTATCTAATTATTTATTAGAAAATAATATTTTATTTACAAGCAAATTCCACAAGTTTGTAATTAGCAAAAACTATAAATATTTCGACTGACTCAGATTACTTGAAGTTACCTGCTATCAAAGCTTAATCTTTCATGTTTTTTAATCATTTGCATAATTACTGTTCATCACTTTTTTTCATTTCAAAAATTGTATCTTATTATTAGAAGCCGGAGTATAATCTAAAAGCTCCATGCTAGTTAAAGCAACCCTTACGGTTTATGGATAACTTAAAAGGAAGAAATATCATGGGTACTCTCCAGAAGAAAATGCTTGAAAGGCGATTACTAGGCATAATACTCGCGGTACTTTCACTCATACTTGCTCATAAAAGTCATCAACAATTCGTTTTTATATTCTTATTGTTTGTATCTTTTTTACTA
>DAIQAW010000092.1:0-5051 GCA_036781465.1 Candidatus Aquirickettsiella sp. | reverse complement strand
TTTTTAAATAGAGTAAAAGGTTAGTATAAAATCCCAATTAGGAATTGTTATATGCTGCAATTTTTGAAGATTATGAAAAAATTATGAAAACCTTAAGAGGGCTGAACAGTAGCGAAAAATAATGCTCTTGGCTTGAAAGGCTAAAAAATACTAAAATAGGAGACAAAGACAAAGCGCTTACTCAATGATTGGCCAGCAGTATTACTGTGTGAATATATAAACGCTGAACAAACGGCTACTACAGTTTTAAAAAGCGCTGCAACAGCGCATTATAGAATATGAAAACGCACGGCAATATGTTAGCGAAGCTTTAGTAGCCGCTGAAGCTAAAAATCGATACACGCTGAAATCAATATGCTTAATCAACTTATTAATGCCAGCAATAATGCCAGCAATATAGAGAAAAATCAGAAATGCATACAAATTAAAGTTTAATAATACAGAACTCAGGCAATAGAATGCCAATTCTTAAGCAAAGACATGGCGGAGAGAGAGGGATTCGAACCCTCGATGGTTTTTACGCCATACTCCCTTAGCAGGGGAGCGCCTTCAGCCTCTCGGCCACCTCTCCGACGCTGAGGCTGGCGAGTATAGCACTACCTTAAGTTTTATAAAATAGTTAGTTATTCTTCACCATCTTCTAACTTTCTTCACCATCTTCTAACTCTCCTTCGTCAGAGTGTCCTTCCTGTTTTTGTTTTTCTTGTTGAATACGCTGATAAATTTCTTCTCGATGAACAGAAACTTCTTTAGGTGCGTTAATACCTAATCTTACTTGATGACCTTTAATGCCCAGTACCGTCACTGTCACATCGTCACCAATAATAAGTGTTTCTGCAATACGCCGTGTCAAAATAAGCATCTTTATGATTCTCCTTTAGTTGACTCATTAATCGACCATATGCAACACCTAATTAATTTCAATCTATTTACAATAAAAAGATAGAAAAATTCACATACAGACATTTTGCGAAATTAGTCTACTAACAAAACCTTAAGGAAAGCTTAATACTATTTAAAAATACGTAATACGTAAAATTTCGTAAAAATAAGATAGCAAAGCTAATTATTCTTCGCCTAAACCAAAAACATGATGCAAAATCTGGACCCCTCGCACTATCTGGGCATCATTAACCATCAAAGAGACTCTTAACGCTGAGGATAAAGTTAAAATAACATTGATTCCTGCAGATTCAAGTGCTTGAAATAAAGTATGAATGATTCCAGGATGAGAATGCAAACCTATCCCAATCACAGAAAGCTTTGCCAGTTTATTATCCCCAACTATAGATAATGCGAAATTCTTCTTTACTAAGGTTTGAAGTATTTGTTTTGCCTGATGGAAGTCTGCTCTAGCCAAGGTAAACGTTATATCCATTTGTTTTGCAGAGATTTGTTGTTGGGTTAACATATCAATTTCAATACGCGCATCATTAAGCAAGGAAAAAAAGTGCGACATAGCTTCTTTTTCAGCTATTAAGCCATGGATAGTCAATTTTGACTCATGATGACTCGCTGTCACTCCTGTGATTTTGGCTCCTTCTACTGGGGCTTCTTCTTTATCGCCCTGGATTAATGTGCCTTTACCCATTTCAGAGCTTGATAAAACGCGTAATGGAATCCGATATTTACTGGCCAGTTCGACGGCTCGATGCTGAATGACTTTCGCGCCTGCACGAGCGAGCTCTGTCATTTCGACGAAACCAATTTGATCTAAGCGTTTAGCCTGGGGTACAAGGTGGGGATCAGCCGTATAGATACCATCTACATCGGTATAAATTTGACATTCGTCAGCTTTTAAAACAGCGGCTAAAGCCGCTGCCGTGGTATCTGAACCCCCTCGCCCTAAAGTAGTCATATCGCCAGAATCTGAAATTCCTTGGAAACCGGCAACGATTGGCACTCTACCTACGCCAATATCATTTCGTAATACTTCTTCTTTAATACTTAAAATACGAGCTTTTTTATGGTGATTATCGGTATAAATTGGAACATGAAAACTATTATAAGACCGTGCTGGACAACCTTGTGCCAGTAAAGCCATTGCTAATAAAGCAGTTGCTGCTTGCTCTCCGGTAGCTAATAATAAATCGTATTCTCTCGAATCAGGTTCTTCGTTCAATATTTTAGCAAGAGAAATCAAACGATTGGTTTCACCTTCCATCGCAGAAACAACCACCACCAATTGATGTCCTTGTGCGCGAGTTTCAATAATTTTATTTGCAACCTGTTGAATTTTGTCGATACTTCCAACCGAGCTGCCGCCAAATTTTTGTACAATTAAAGCCATTGTGATGTTCTATTAATTAATTATTCAATTCTAAGCATAGTTGCCATTTAAGCGGGTCTCAACCCAATGTTTTATATTTTTTAAAGCTCCATCTAAGGCTTCAGGTTTACTCCCTCCTGCTTGAGCAAAACCTGAACGTCCACCGCCACTCCCTCCTATCGCAAGCGCTATATTATTAGCCAATTCACCCGCTTTTATTTTGTCGGTCAACTCTTTGCTGACACCAACCACTAATTGGACACGTTGTTGTTCAATACTCGCCAAAACAATGACTGCAGGTTTTAATTTATTTTTAAGTTGGTCTAATAAATGTCGTAATCCTGCTATATCAATTCCATTAATTTCACTGATTAATAACTTAATCCCTTGTATTTCGATCGCTTGAGAAATAAGCTCTTCTCCCATCATAGCGACTATAGACTGTTGTAAAGCGATAATCTGTTTTTGCAGAGCTTGCTTAGCTTCCATGTCCATACGCGCTTTTTCTAATAAATTATCCTTAGAGCTTTTAAAGAGCTTAGCAAGTTGATTAGTTTGTTCCTCTAAGGCCGCAATCCAATCTATAGCATATTGTCCAGTCACAGCTTGAATGCGACGTATCCCTGCAGAAATTCCTATTTCTGCAGTTATTTTAAATAAACCAATATTACCAGTACGCGAAACATGTGTTCCTCCACATAATTCCTTGGAAAAAGAACCCATCGTCAACACACGTACTTTATCTGCATACTTTTCGCCAAACATCGCTAAGGCGCCGGCATTTTTTGCATCTTCCGCCGACATCTCTTCGGTAACAACCGATAAATTAGCTCGAATTTGTTGGTTAACGCGATCTTCTATCAACTTCAGTTGTTCTATATTTAAAGGATGGGTATGTGAAAAATCAAAACGTAAACGTTCTGGTTCTACTAAAGAACCTTTCTGCATCACATGCTCTCCTAAAACTTCTCTTAATGCTGCGTGTAATAGATGAGTTGCGGAATGATTTAAGGTAATTGCAAGACGTTTTTCAGCATCAACTTCTGCCTTCAATTTATCACCTTTTTTCAAATGACCTTTAATTAACTTACCTTTATGAAGAATAGATGTTCCCTCTTTAAAGGTTTCAGTCACTAAAAAACGACTCGTTGCATTAACTAAATATCCCGTATCACCTACTTGTCCACCACCCTCTGCATAGAAAGGGGTCTTAGTTAAGATAACAAAACCTTCTTCATTTTCAGATAATTCTTGTATAGATTGCTTACCATCAAATAAATCCAAAATAGGAACAGCTGCTTGTTTTAATGCTTTATAACCAATAAACTCAGTAGCGTTTTTTTCAGTTAGCGATAAACTCAGTGCAGATGCAAAACGACTTGCCAATTTAGATTGACTTCTTTGACGTTGCATTTCCTTCTCAAAACCTGCTATGTCTACGGTTAAGCCCTGTTCTCGAGCCATATCTGCTGTTAAATCCATGGGAAATCCATAAGTATCATACAAGCGAAAAACTGCCGATCCTGGCAATTGTTTTTTGCCCTGCAACTTAGTTATTTCTTGTTCAAATAGCTTAATACCATGGTTTAAAGTGCGAGCAAATTGCTGCTCTTCATGAAGCAAAATCTTTTCAATAAATTTTTGTTTTTTTGCTATTTGCGGATATGCTTGCAACATTTGCGCCGCTAAAGGTTTAACCAATTGGTGAAAAAAAGGACGATCTAGACCTATTTTATGACCATGTCGAATAGCTCTACGAATAATTCGACGTAGTACATAAGAACGTCCTTCATTACCAGGATTAATCCCATCACTGACTAAGAAAGCACAAGCACGAATATGATCTGCGATAACGCGTAGCGAGGTATTGGTAAAATCAGTTATTGATGCTTGCTTAGCAACTACCTTTATCAAAGGTAGAAACAGATCCGTATTATAATTATTGGTGACTCCCTGCATAACTGCCGCTAACCTCTCTAGGCCCATACCGGTATCCACTGAAGGCTTTGGTAAAAGGTTAAGTTCTCCATCTAAGGAGCGTTGAAATTGCATAAAAACTAAGTTCCAGATTTCAACATATCTATCCCCATCCGCGGTTGGTGTACCTGGAGGCCCACCAGAGATATCGGGTCCATGGTCAAAAAAGATTTCAGAGCATGGACCACAAGGGCCAGTATCACCCATAGACCAAAAATTATCTTGTTTACCACAACGAGAAAAACGTTTAGGATCGATTTTAATCTCGTTTAACCAAATCGATGCAGCTTCTTCATCTTCGACAAATACCGTAATCCATAATTTTTCCGGGGAAAGATTTAACTCCTCAGTCAAAAACTTCCAACTATAAAGGATAGCTTCGCGCTTAAAATAATCCCCAAAGCTAAAATTTCCTAACATCTCAAAAAAGGTATGATGCCTTGCGGTATAACCTACATTTTCAAGATCATTATGTTTGCCGCCAGCCCGCATACATCGCTGTATACTTACTGCTCGAGAATAAGGCCTCGTTTCTAGACCCAAAAAAACATCCTTAAAGGGCACCATACCCGCATTAGTAAATAACAAACTCGGATCATGGGCAGGAATTAAGGAAGCGGAGGGAACAATAGTATGACCTTGACTTTTAAAGTAATTAAGAAATAGTTCGCGTAGGGCATTGCTATTCATGTGGGGCTCTTCAATGCAAAAGCGAAGAGTATCACGGCAAGAGATTTTTGTGTCAATAATTTACTAGTAAATTACTCAGTAAACTACTACTTAATTTAAGAGAAATAATATAGAG
>DAIQAW010000091.1:0-5092 GCA_036781465.1 Candidatus Aquirickettsiella sp. | reverse complement strand
AATTATTATTTTATCAATAAAACTCTACAAGAATTGAACCTTGCGGAGCAATTTAGCATCCACGTGGTTGCACTTTATCGTGGCCCTAAAATTATTTTGACTCCGCAACACCATGAAAAAATTAGGCTTTACGATAAGCTGTTTATTTTAGGTAGCGATGAACAAATTGATAGCTTTAGCCAATTATTGCAGGTCAGCACTTACCAAGAAGAGCTTGAATTATACAATCATCTTGAATTAAAAACTTTTTTACTTGATAAAAGCCATCCTTTCGTAGGACTTAGTATTGCAGAAGCCATGCAAAAAAATCATATCGACGGTATAGTATTAGGTATGGAACGCAAAGGTATGAGAAAAATTAATCCTAGTAAAGATACCCTTCTGCGTAAAGAAGATCTCTTGATTTTGTTAGTTTATAAAGCCTCAATTTAGCCTCACCTATTTGCCATTGCTTATCTACCAAACCACCGTCATCGCGAACTCATATCGTACGGCAATCTAAGAAATTTTATAAGTTAGATGTCCATGCTTATTGCATTCGCTCGCCATGACGATGATTTTTTTATACTATTATGGAAAAATTTTGATAGCATACGTGCTTAAGAGCAGCTACGGTTCTTGCCATATAACTGATTTGATTAAAATATCGGCTATCAACCTTGTGCTTACCTACACTTAATGAATTATACATAAAGAGGAAGATCATCATTATTAAGCAGTTTTTCCATCGACTATTCCCCAAAAAAATAGCTCATCCCCAAGCCAAAATTATCCCTAGAGCTGAACATACCATTTCACGCAAAGATATTAATCCTAATGCGCTCAAGGTGTTATACCGCTTGAATCAGCACAAGTACAGCGCTTATTTGGTAGGTGGATGTTTACGTGATATTTTACTTAAGCAAAAACCAAAAGACTTTGACATTGCCACCAATGCCAGTCCTGAAAATATCAAAAAACTTTTCCGCAATTGTTTATTGATTGGCAGACGCTTTCGTCTTGCGCATATACGCTTTGGCCGAGAAATCATTGAGGTCAGCACCTTTCGGGCACAAAGCAAAAAAAAATCCTTTAAACATCGTAAGATTGCCACACACGGTATGCTATTGCGCGATAATGTTTACGGAACAATCGAAGAAGATGTTTGGCGACGGGATTTTACTATGAATGCCCTCTACTACAATATTGCTGATTTTTCTTTAGTCGATTATTGTGGTGGACTGGCTGATATACAAAATAAAATCGTACGGATTATTGGTGAACCAAGATTACGTTACCAAGAAGATCCCGTTCGATTATTACGGGCGATACGCTTTGCTGGCAAATTAGATTTTGAATTGGATCCAGCTACTGCAGAGCCCATACAAGAACTTGCGCCTCTACTCCGACATGTGCCACCCGCGCGTTTATTTGAAGAAGTACTTAAACTTTTTCATCATGGCCAAGCCTTAAAAACCTACCAACTACTCCAACAATATCAATTACTCAACGAATTATTTCCGCAAGCTAAACAAGACTCTCTAGACGACACGAACGACCAAATTCTAGAACTAGCCTGCGAAAATACTGATAAACGTATCCAACAAGGGAAGACCGTTTCCCCTGCATTTTTGTTTGCCGTGTTTTTATGGCCTAGCGTACAAAACAAAGCCGAACAACTCATTGCCCAACACACCCCCACATTTATTGCCTATCAACATGCAGTAAGTGATGCCTTGAGCAAACAACAGAAATTAATTACCATCCCGCGCCGCTACAGTACTGCGATTCGCGAAATATGGGATTTACAACATCGATTATTACAACGACGTCCTTATATGCTGTATCGTTTAATAAATCACCCTCGCTTTCGCGCCGCTTATGATTTTTTATTATTACGTGCCGAAATCAAAGAGATAGATCCAAGCATCACCAGCTGGTGGACCCACTTTTTAGAAGCGGACAATGAAACCAAGAAACAATTAATTCAAACCATAATGCAAACACCTCGAGGAAGCAAACGTCCCAAAAAACGAGGAAGAACATATGAAGGAAATTGAACCCAGACTTACTCAGTCGGCGTGTTGGAGGAATTTAAACCAACATTTTTTGCAGATTAAAAAAACACCCCTCACAGAATTATTTCTCAGCGATCCGCTGCGTGCTAAAAAATTTACGTTAACCGAAAAAAACTTACATTTTGATTATTCAAAAAATCCAATAGACGAAAAAACACTCAATCTATTAACACAATTGGCCAACCAAGCTCATCTAAAAAAACAGATCAATGCTTTATTTTCAGGTGCCTGTGTAAATACTACACAACAACTTCCTGCCTTACATACGGCATTACGCAACCCCAGAAAATCTGGATTAATCGTGAACGGCGAAGATATATTAGTCAAAATTCACGCTTGTTTAGATAAAATGCAACATTTTGCAGAACAAATATCTCAAGATCAATGGCTTAGCTTTAGCGGAAAAAAAATAACCGATATTATCAATTTAGGTATAGGTGGATCAGATTTAGGTCCTTTAATGGCAGTCCATGCATTGAAATCTTTCCAACAAAACTCACTCCATTTTCATTTTATCTCGCAAATCGACAATCGAACATTACAAAGCTTGTTAGAAAAAATTAACTTAGAAACTAGTTTATTTATTATTACCAGCAAATCTTTTACCACTTGTGAAACACTATTGAATGCTTCAACATTGCTAAAACTATTTCAAGAAAAATTTAGCTCAGCATCGAACAAATCCCATTTTTTAGCCGTCACCAGTGAAGTCGAAAAAGCTATCGCATTCGGTATTGATCCTGAATGTATATTTCCACTCTGGGATTGGGTCGGCGGTCGTTATTCATTATGGTCGGCGGTTGGTTTACCCATTGTTTTAGCTATTGGCATGTCAAATTTCCGCAAATTGCTAAGCGGTGCACATGCGATGGATCAACATTTTTTTCAGCAAGCCTGGTTATCTAATATGCCGGTGTTGTTAGGCCTGTTAGGTATCTGGCAAGTCAATTTTTTTCAATCTTCAGCCCATGCAATTTTACCTTACGACTCGGGTTTAAAGTATTTCCCAGCTTATTTACAGCAATTAGAGATGGAAAGTAATGGTAAGTCGACACGCATCGACGGTGAACCCGTGGATTATGCCACCTGTCCGATTATTTTTGGTGACATTGGTTTAAATGCTCAACATGCGTTTAATCAATTGTTTCATCAAGGTACAGTCAATTTTTCAGCTGATTTTATTTGTACCTTACATGATCCTAAACTCAATATTCAGCATCAACAACATATTATCGCGAGTGCTTTAAATCAAAGTAAGGTTTTTATGGAAGGCTGCCACAGTGATATTAATTATAAAAACTTACGAGGAAATCATGCCAATAATATGCTGGCCCTAAATGAACTCACTCCTTTTAGTTTAGGACAATTAATAGCACTTTATGAACATAAAGTCTTTGTGCAAAGTGTCATTTGGCAGGTTAATCCGTTCGATCAATGGGGCGTGGAGTATGGAAAACAATTAAGTAAAAAAATATTCCAAAATTTAAGAAATCCTAGCCTGCAGATCGAGATAAATTTAGATTCTTCAACGCAGGCGCTGATCGAACTTTATCAAAAGATTAATAGTTCATAAACCGGTATGTAAAAAATTTTCTCTAAAATACTAAGCTAATGCATAAAACGGATTAAGGTAAGTAATACCGTGGTCTGGATAACAGAGACACCCAGCACCCATTGTGCGATCTGCTTACTGATACTCGCATTAAGCTTTTCCATAGCCACTGTTAAATCTGTTTTTACTCCAACGGTTTCTTTCCTAGTTTCTTCTATTTTTAACTCAAGATCGCTTTTTATTCCTAGACTTTCCCTTCTTATACCTTCTATTTTAAGCTCAAGCTCTTTTAATTTAATGCTTATATTTCCCTCAAGCTCGCACAGATCTTGTTTGGTACAAATGTTGTCATCTATCGCTCGGAAAATAAGCTCGACCTGAACCTCCGCTTGCTGAGGAGGAACACCCACCTGCTCTAATTTTTTAGCCCAACTTAGGGTATCGAATTTCATCAGCGCCGCCATGTTGATATTTCCTTATTATTTTTATCTTTATTACGAAGACTATTTATTATACACCTAAGTATATAGGTCATACGAATTGGGATCAAAAAGCACTTTACCATTCGAAGCAAATCTTGCGTTGGCAAAAATGTTAGCTTTATTCTATCATTCTTCCACACATTACTATCATTTCTATTTATATTAGTCACACTCAATTAGCGCTGATATACTTACAATTTACATCCCTCAAGGTTAACGAATGGATATTGCAGATTCCAAGCCTTTTTCATCCGCAAAAATCGAAGTTAAAAAACGTAGCCGACAAAAAGTGGCCTGGCCAGCGTACGAGCTGGCTTTTTTGGATCATGATTTTTTGCTGCATAAATCATTACGTTCAGTACGCTTGCAATTAGAATTGTTAAAACCAGAACTCTCACAACAAAAGTTAAAAATCGAGTCGACCATTGTTGTATTTGGCAGCGCTCGAGTGGTTGACCCCGAAGTAACCAAGCAACAACTTAAGCAAGTGCAACAGAAATTAAAACAAAATCCACGAAGCGCTTCTGCCAAAAAAGAAGAAAAATTGCTTAAAAACCAACTTGAAAAAGGCAAATATTACGAAGAATCGCAACGTTTTAGTCAAATAGTCTCTGAAAAATGTCAAAAAAATCGACGTCGGCACTTCGTCATCGTCACTGGCGGTGGACCCGGCATCATGGAAGCCGCCAACCGCGGCGCTCAAGATGTCAAAGCAAAAAGCATTGGTTTGAATATTGTGCTACCTCACGAACAAAGTCCTAATCCGTTCATTTCTCCGGAGCTTTGTTTTCAATTCCATTATTTTGCAATTCGAAAAATGCACTTCTTGATCCGAGCTCGCGCACTAGTCTGCTTCCCTGGTGGTTATGGAACCTTAGATGAACTCTTTGAAACCTTAACGCTGCTACAAACCAAAAAAATCAAACCTATTCCTTTACTATTATTTGGTAAAAAATATTGGTCAAAATTAATCGATTTCAATTTTTTAGTGAGTGAGGGTA
>DAIQAW010000090.1:0-5133 GCA_036781465.1 Candidatus Aquirickettsiella sp. | reverse complement strand
TTACAGGAGTTAAGCATGAAAGTTAAAAAATTTGATTTTACAAATCCCCAACCTAAAGGGAATACGAGAATAATGCCCGATATTAGCAATAAAAAAATTTTAATGGGGTTTTGGCATAATTGGCCAGCAGGTTTTAGTGATGGATATCAACAAGGTAGCTCAACTTGGCTCAATCTGACCGACGTACCCGTAGAATATAATGTGGTTGCTGTTGCTTTTATGAAAGGCTCAGGAATTCCCACTTTTCAACCCTATAATCTTTCTGATGCAGAATTTAGACGTCAAGTCGATGTCTTAAATAATCAAGGCCGAGCGGTTTTAATTTCTTTAGGTGGCGCAGATGCACATATCGAATTACAGATTGGCCATGAACAACCTTTAGCGAATGAAATTATTCGTCTTGTTGAAGTGTATGGTTTCGATGGGTTAGATATTGATTTAGAGCAATCTGCTATTGATGCTAGTGCCAATCAAAGTGTTATTCCTGCGGCGTTAAAAATTGTTAAAGATTATTATGCAGGTCAAGGTAAACATTTTATTATTAGCATGGCACCGGAATTTCCTTACTTAACTGAGAGTGGTAAATATATCCCGTATCTCACGGCATTAGAAGGTTATTATGATTTTATCGCCCCACAATATTACAATCAAGGTGGCGATGGCATTTGGGTGCAAGAAGCTAATAATGGACAAGGTGCTTGGATCGCACAAAATAATGATGAAATGAAAGAAGATTTTCTTTATTATTTAACGGAAAGCCTTGTCACTGGAAGCCGCGGTTTTACTTATATTCCTGCTAATAAATTTGTTATTGGACTTCCTGCCAATGTCGATGCCGCAGCAACCGGTTATGTGATTAATCCTCAAGATTTGGAACGCGCATTTAATCGTCTTGAAGGCGCAGGCTTTCCAATTAAAGGATTGATGACCTGGTCGATTAATTGGGATGATGGAAAAAATAAAAATGGAGTAAGTTACAATTGGGAATTTATTAAACGTTACGCCCATTTAATCTATGGTGGCGATAGCGGCGGCGACGATAAACCTGTTGCACCAAAAAATCTTTCGACTATAGAAGAAACAGAAACTAGTATTACTTTAGAGTGGAATTATGCAGACAGCGTTAAATACTTCAGTATTTATCGTAATGGAAATAAAGTCGGTCAAACTTACGATTTACAATTTAAAGATAGCGGCTTAAATGCTAATACAGCTTACACCTATTTTGTTACGGCAACCAGTAATAAAGATATTGAATCATTACCCAGCAATAGCATAACTGTAAAAACACTAGGCGGAGAGAATCCTAATCCTGAATATCCCGAATGGCAAACAAATCATTTCTATGCTAAAGGCGATGGAGTTACGTACAAGGGCAAACGCTATATTTGTATAAGTGAACATACTTCGAATCTAGACTGGACTCCGGATGTTGCCTTTACGCTTTGGGTAGAAGTGGTATAAAACCATTAGAAAAATTTAATTTATAAAAAAGCCTAATTTTATTATTAGGCTTTTTCTCTGTTTACGACGCCAAGCGATTGGTAATGGATCCATCCTAAATTTTAGGAGACGATCGCCCAAAAACATATGAAAATGTTACTACTTTAGCTACATTAGATTATATTCTATTGTTAATCATCGTCTTTTAAAACATTATAAACTTGGAGTAAAACGAGTGGAAGGAGAATTCATGTTAGTAATTTGCGGGTTGCGCTGATTAACACTACCATACATTCTCGGTGAATGACTGGTGCCGGCAGTAACCATTATCGGTGAGGAAGAGGGCGTTTGAACTGCGGTTGGAGTGACTTGTTCTTTAACTTTCAAAATATTATTTGCGGAATCAATTGTTCTGAGATCATTTTCAAGCATATACAATGTTTGTTGTAAGTTTTTAGCGACTTCTCGATTATTAAAAAATAAATCTATCAACACCCAAGAAAAAATAAACAGAGGAATGGCGGCTAAAGGTGGATAGGCAATGGATGCAAGAGCGCTGGCAATTATGAAACCACCAACCACTCCACTCATGTTATCTGGAATGATATTTAAAAAATCCTTGAGTCGCGGATAACGCTCACAACTGATTTTATAATGAT
Organism: Candidatus Aquirickettsiella sp.; assembly: GCA_036781465.1. Lineage (GTDB taxonomy): Bacteria > Pseudomonadota > Gammaproteobacteria > Diplorickettsiales > Diplorickettsiaceae > Aquirickettsiella. The sequence continues at coordinate 3,031 of DAIQAW010000090.1, read as the reverse complement.
TAAGTGCTTCTTTAAGTGCGTCAATATTTGCCAAGGCATAATTTTTTTTATCAGCCTCTGCATCGGCTAAGACATCTAATTTTTGAATAAATTTTAGGCAATCTCGCACTAATGTGGTACGACAACCCTTTAACTGTTTAATACTCGTTAAATCTAATGTACTTTTAGTTTCATCCGACCAATTCAACTCATTGAGAAAAGCTAATGTTTTTAATAATGTGGCAGTAGAGTCTGAAAATTTAATAAGCATACAAAATTCCTTTTTTGTTGTGTTGAAGAAATTATAGGATAGGCTATTTTTCTAATCACAGCAATGATTTAATAAATTATTCTTAGGTACAAAAATAACATCGACTTAGTTTCAAATAAATTTTTTTCAAGCTGCGGGTGCTTGCTAAAAAATCAGTAATTAGCTAATAATAGAACGATTCAGCACATTTTATTTATTTTTGTTGATCCATCTTCGGTTATTATCATTTATGCAAATCTCAGATCGCTTAACTTCGGCTAAAAAACAATCTGAGGATGAAAAAAATCTTCCGCGCATTCGCCCCTTAGCCTTAGCGGATTATTTAGGACAAGCCTCCGTGTGTGAGCAAATGGGTTTATTTATCCATGCGGCCCGTGCTAGAAACGAAGCTTTAGACCATGTATTAATCGTTGGACCTCCAGGTTTGGGCAAAACTACATTGGCACATATTATTGCGCATGAAATGGGCGTTGCACTCAAACAAACCTCAGGGCCTATTTTAGAAAGGGCAGGCGATTTAGCGGCGTTGTTGACGCATCTTGAAGCCAAAGAAGTCTTGTTTATTGATGAAATACATCGCTTAAGTCCGGTGATTGAAGAAATATTGTATCCCGCTTTAGAAGATTATCAATTGGATATTATGATAGGCGAGGGTCCGGCGGCGCGTTCGATTAAATTAGACTTACCACCCTTTACATTAATTGGTGCTACGACACGTGCCGGCTTGTTAACCTCACCTTTGCGGGATCGGTTTGGAATTGTACAACGTTTGGAGTTTTATAGTGTCGCGGATCTTTGCCGTATTGTAACGCGCTCAGCAGGTATTTTAGGTGTGGTGATCGATCCTTTAGGTGCCAATGAAATTGCCAAGCGTGCTCGTGGTACACCGCGGATTGCGAATCGTTTATTACGCAGAGTCAGAGATTTTGCTGAAGTAAAAGCCGATGGTAAAATCGACCAATGTTTGGCCGCACAAGCTTTAGATTTATTAGAAGTGGATAAAGAAGGTTTTGATCAACAAGATCGAAAATTATTATCAACACTTATTGATAAATTTGACGGTGGACCCGTGGGTTTAGATAGCTTAGCTGCAGCTATCGGTGAAGAACGTGATACGATAGAAGAAGTGATCGAACCGTATTTAATTCAGCAAGCATTTATCATGCGTACACCACGCGGTCGAATGGCGACGAAAAAAACCTATATTCATTTTGGATTGACCTTGCCGGGTCATCTTAATGGACAAAAACAACTCAGCTGTGATTTTTCTGATAAAATAAACTGATATTCCGGTCGCGCTTGCGAAATTTTTAGATTTGAGGATAGGTAAATGCCAACGGTCGATCCATCATTGTGGGATTATTTTTCTGCTGCCAGTGGAATAGTCAAATTGGTCATGCTCATCTTGCTCGTTGCGTCGATTGCATCCTGGTCGATGATTTTGCAGCGGGGATTTATGTTGAGACGTTCAAGAAAATTACTGGCGCAATTTGAAGACAAATTTTGGTCAGGCATTGATCTCAGCAAACTCTATGCCGATTTAAACCGTGAGCAGGATCAACACAGCGGTTTAGCCAGCATTTTTCATGCCGGATTTCGTGAGTTTCTACGTTTACATCAACACGTGGGTGATGCCCCGGTTATAATTATGGAAGGCGTGCAACGCTCGATGCGTATTGCTTATTCGGAACAGCATCAGCAACTCGAAAAACATCTGGATTTTTTAGCCACTTTGGGTTCGACAAGTCCGTATATTGGATTGTTTGGAACAGTATGGGGCATCATGACTTCTTTCCAAGCCTTGTCGTCTTCGCAACAAACCGCAACCATTGCTATGGTGGCGCCGGGTATTTCGGAAGCTTTAGTGGCTACGGCCATGGGTTTATTTGTCGCTATTCCTGCAGTGATTTTTTATAATCGTTATTCACATCAAATCCAACATTTATTACATAATTATCACCGTTTTCAAGAAGAATTCTCGAATATTTTGTATCGACAAGTTCATGGTAATACGGGAAGTTATGTTGCATAACCCTTACCCGTTTCAACATCAACCACGCAAAGGGCCCATGTCTGAAATTAATGTTGTTCCCTATATTGATGTCATGTTAGTGTTATTAGTCATCTTTATGGTCACGACGCCGTTATTATCCCAAGGTATTAAAGTGAATTTGCCACAAGCTCAAGCGCAAACCATCGCGTCCGCACAGGAACCACTCATCGTATCGATTGATGAAAAAGGACTTTATTATTTAAATACCGCGACACATCCGGAAGTTGCTTTAGATGCCCAGCAGTTAAGCTTGGAAGTGAGTGAGCAACTACGCAGTGCAGAACAAAAAAAAGTGCCACGTCAAGTGTTTGTAAAAGGTGATAAAAAAGTCGATTACGGTAAGGTAGTGACTGCGATGGTTTTATTACAACAAGCCGGTGCCATCAATATTGGTTTATTAACTGAATCTCCAGCCAAAGCGGTTTAAAATCGTGTTGAGCGGCGACACCGACAAAAATTTCAAGCGCGAAGCGTCTATGTTAAGTCGAGTCAAGCAAGAGGACTTTCGTTATTCGCTAGTCGTGGCGGTTTTGTTACATATTGTTCTATTTTTAGCGTTATTCTTGACTCATAACACAAAATTATTGTTTTTAGCGCCGCCGCCTTTACAAGTGATCCATGCAACCGCAATATCGATGGATACATTAGTGCAGAAGCCTACGCCTGAGATAGATAAAATAAAACCGCTACCGACCGCTATGGCGAAAGCTTTATCGAAACCGATATTA
>DAIQAW010000089.1:0-5156 GCA_036781465.1 Candidatus Aquirickettsiella sp. | reverse complement strand
AAACTATTCCTATTCCAAAAAAACTGCATTTCTAAATAAAGTGGTAGAACTTCTCACAAAATCTGCAGAAGTCTATAAAAATTCAAATTTAACTGAAGAAAAAAATAATATTGAACATTGCATAACTACTATTAGCTCTAGTCTAAAAAACTTAGAAGCTAAAGATTCTCCATCAATTAAAACGCAAGCATCTGGTGGAATCTCTGAAAAAAAATTGCGGGAGTATCAACATACTCTTTCCGATCGTGTAGCTTGTAGATTATTCAATGTTCCTCTTCCAGAAAACAACACTCAAAATACCAATTCTCGAAATAAGAAAGACTTCTCATGTTTAAGTCTAACTCGCTCAAACGAATAAAATCCGGTAAAATTGAGATCGAACTAATATCTTATTCGATCTCAATAAAAAGCGGAGCACGCGCATGTCTTACCAACATATTCAGATTCCAAGTTCCGGCGAAAAAATAACGGTTAATCCGGATTATTCATTAAATGTACCCAATCAACCGATCATTCCTTTTATTGAAGGTGATGGTATCGGCGTCGATATTACCCCCGCAATGCGACTTGTCGTCGATGCAGCCATTAACAATGCTTATGGCAATAAGCGTCGAATTGCTTGGATGGAAATTTATGCTGGAGAAAAAGCAACTCAGGTTTATGGATCGGATGTTTGGTTACCCGAAGAAACACTCTCTGCGGTACGCGATTATGTAGTTTCTATCAAAGGTCCACTAACTACACCGGTAGGCGGCGGAATTCGTTCCTTAAATGTGGCATTGCGCCAGCAATTGGATCTGTATGTTTGTCTGCGCCCGGTGCGTTATTTTAAGGGAGTCCCTAGCCCAGTTCGCGAACCTGAAAAAGTCAACATGGTCATTTTTAGAGAAAACTCTGAGGATATTTATGCAGGAATAGAATGGGAAGCCGATAGCAAAGAGGCCAAAAAATTAATTGCTTTCTTGCAACATGACATGAATGTTAAAAAAATTCGTTTTCCTGAACATTGCGGCATCGGTATTAAGCCTGTATCGAAAAAAGGCACACAGCGTTTAGTCAAACGCGCGATTCAATACGCCATAAACCAAGATCTACCTTCGGTAACTTTAGTACATAAAGGCAATATCATGAAATTTACCGAAGGTGCTTTTAAAGATTGGGGTTACGCCATCGCTAAGGATCAATTTGGTGCAGAACTGCTCGATGGAGGACCATGGATGCGCCTAAAAAATCCAAAAACAGGAAAAGAGATCATTATTAAAGATTTTATCGCTGATGCTTTTTTACAGCAAATTCTATTGCGCCCCGCTGAATATAGTGTCATCGCAACATTAAATCTGAATGGCGATTATATTTCGGATGCTCTAGCCGCACAAGTTGGTGGGATCGGTATTGCCCCTGGCGCAAACCTCAGTGACGAAGTAGCTATGTTTGAAGCAACCCATGGCACAGCACCTAAGTATGCAGGACAAAATAAGGTCAATCCCGGATCGCTAATTCTATCAGCAGAAATGATGTTACGTCATATGGGTTGGCATGAAGCCGCTGATCGCATTATATTAGGCATGGAAGCCGCCATACAAGCCAAAGCGGTGACTTACGATTTTGCTCGTTTAATGGATGATGCCAAAGAAGTCAGTTGCTCTGATTTTGCTCAATCTATCGTCGATCATATGTGCAATAAACAAACCTTGACCTCTATTACAAGCTTATAAAATAAACTATTTTATAAGTCTTTACTAAGTTCAGAGGAAAATTGAAATTTTCCTCTGACATTTTCGTTTTAGTATCTTACATTTAAAAGGCTTAATTTTAAGCAAACTCGCAAATCCCTAAATTTCGACTAGGCTGAAATTAAAGGGAAATAATTTTTTTCAACATGGACTACCCAGCATGTATAACAACAGTGAAACTCGCCTTTATGCGAGAAGTCACGGATTTTTATGCGATTCGAAAAGGAGGGCTACCATGTTTAGCAAAGAGCTTGAAGTTAGTTTAAATTCGATATTTAAGCAAGCCCGTGAAAAACGTTATGAATATTTAACGGTTGAACACCTATTGTTAGCGCTTTTAGATGAACCGTCTGCCGTTGCTGCATTGAAAGCATGCGGCGCGAATTTAAATCGACTTAAGAATGAGATCAGTAATTTTATTGCGGCAACAACACCTTTGTTTCCTTCTGCTGATCCTAATCTTGATATACAACCCACGTTAGGATTTCAACGTGTTTTACAACGCGCGATTTTTCAAGTGCAATCGAGTGGGAAAAACCAAGTGCATGGCGTTAACATCTTAGCTGCTATCTTCGGTGAACAAGATAGTCAAGCTATTTATTTTTTACGTCGTGAAAATGTAACCCGCTCAGATATATCGAATTACATATCTCAAGGACTACCTAAATTACAAGATAATTTAGAGCCAAAGTTAAATCAATTTGTAACTGAAGAAGAAGTCACTATAGAAGGTCCTGGTAATAGTCCATTAGAGCTTTATGCGATTAATTTAAATAGCAAAGCACGTCTTGGAAAAATTGATCCCTTGATTGGTCGCGAAGAGGAATTAGCGCGTGTTATTCAAATTCTTTGTCGCCGTCGTAAAAATAACCCTTTATTAGTGGGTGAAGCCGGTGTCGGTAAAACCGCCATTGTAGAAGGGCTCGCCAAAGCAATAATTGAAAAAAGAGTTCCCTCTGTTCTAGCTAACAGCACCATTTATTCTTTAGATCTCGGTAGTTTATTAGCCGGGACCAAGTATCGTGGCGATTTTGAAAAAAGATTTAAGGCATTATTAGCGCAACTTAAACAAGAGCCTCAATCAATACTCTTTATTGATGAGATTCATATTGTTATTGGCGCTGGCGCTGCCTCCGGTGGCGTGATGGATGCTTCTAATTTAATTAAGCCTTTACTCACAACCGGTGAGTTAAAATGTATTGGTGCAACAACTTATCAAGAATATCGTAGTATTTTTGAAAAAGATCGCGCTTTAGCCCGACGCTTCCAAAAAATCGATGTCCCTGAACCCAATTTAGAAGAAACGATTGCTATTTTACGTGGATTACGCGATAGACTGGAAGAACACCATCACGTCAAATATCGTATGACTGCTTTGCGTGCCAGTGTAGAACTTGCAGCACGTTATTTACCGGATCGTTTCTTACCAGATAAAGCGATTGATATCGTTGACGAAGCCGGCGCTTATCAAGCCTTACGACCCCATCATAAAAGAAAACAAGTTATCGGTATCCATGAAATTGAAGCGATTGTAGCGAAAATGGTACGTATTCCTACACGAAATGTTTCTGCCTCCGATAAAAGTCGTTTGCGTCACTTAGAAACAAAACTAAAGGCACGCGTATTTGGCCAAGATATAGCAATTGAAAATCTTTGTGCAGCCATGAAATTGACACGCTCTGGTTTAAGAGAAACCAATAAAACTATCGGCTCTTTTTTGTTCGCCGGACCAACGGGTGTGGGCAAAACAGAAGTTACCCGTCAACTCGCAGAACTCATGGGCATTGAGTTACTCCGTTTTGATATGTCTGAATATATGGAAAGACATAGTGTGTCTCGCCTAATAGGAGCTCCTCCTGGCTATATTGGTTATGATCAAGGAGGTTTACTCACCGAAGCAGTAACTAAACATCCTCATGCTGTTTTATTATTGGATGAAATTGAAAAAGCACATCCGGATATTTTTAATCTCTTATTACAAGTCATGGATCATGGTAACTTAACTGATACTAATGGTAGAAAGACCGATTTTAGTCATATTATTTTGGTAATGACTAGTAATGCAGGAGCAGAACAGTTTAGTCGACAAGAAATAGGTTTTATGCCTAATTTGAATCAAGCTGAAAATTCAGAGGCTATCAAACGAATATTTTCCCCTGAATTTCGCAATCGTTTAGATGCAACTATCTATTTTAATTATTTAAATGCAAGCATTGTTTCGCAAGTGGTTGATAAGTATTTACTGGAGTTAGAAGCACAACTTGAAAAGAAACATGTCACTTTGACGGTGGATAACCCTGCTCGTGTTTGGTTAGCTAAACACGGTTATGACAGAAGCATGGGAGCACGCCCAATGATGCGACTCATTCAAGAAAGGGTCAAAAAACCTATCGCTGATGAATTACTCTTTGGGCGTTTAGTGCACGGCGGTCAATTGATATTAACAAGTATCGATGATGAATTACAATTAATCATTTCTGAAAAAAAAGGCATTATTACACCTCCTCCTGAACAGAATAAAAATCTCTCGCAAGCCCCCATTAGCTAGGGCGGCTAACCTTTAGATCTTTCTTTATCTGTTTCAACAGGAGAACCTTTGCCACGAAATATGATACGGCCCTTAGTCAAATCATACGGAGTCATTTCAACTTTCACCTTATCACCGGTGAGGACACGGATATAACTTTTTCGCATACGCCCAGAAATATGGGCATTAATAACATGCCCATTTTCTAATTCCACTCTAAATAAGGTATTAGGTAAAGTTTCAATAACTGTACCCTCCATCACTATCTGATCTTCTTTGGCCATAATTTACCTAAGCTTAACTCTTTCACGCATTAATAACTAGCTATGTTGCCGTAAAAGCCGTACGTTTACAATAACAATTTTTTGCATCAGCCGTTATACTCTTAAACTAAGGACACTACTACAGGAGCTAGACAACTGATGAATCATTCAATATCCCAAGTTCATTGTGATGTTAAAAAGCTGGGAGATAAACTCAAACAACATCAGTTAAAGTTAGTCACAGCCGAGTCCTGTACAGGAGGACAATTAGCTCAAACCATTACCAGTATACCTGGTGCATCAGCCTGGTTTGATCGTGGATTTATCACTTACTCGAATTTATCTAAACAGGAAATGTTAGGAGTAGATCCCTCACTTCTAAGTCAGCATGGCCCTGTTAGTAAAGAAATAGTACTCGCGATGGCTAATGGTGCCTTAAACAAAAGTCCTGCTAGTGTCAGTATAGCCATTACTGGCATTGCAGGACCCGACGGTGGAACAGAAAAATTACCCATCGGTACGATATGGACCGCTTGGGTCCATAAAAATGCTTTCAGCAAAACCGAATGCCAATATTATTCGGGTGATCGGTTAATTATCCGTTATGCAGCAGTAGAATTCGCATTACAAACC
>DAIQAW010000088.1:0-5173 GCA_036781465.1 Candidatus Aquirickettsiella sp. | reverse complement strand
TGTTTACATATTAAATCGTCAATCACTGATAAAAGATAAGCTATAAAAAAGATTATAATGAACGGTTGTGAAAATATTTGCGGTCACAGCTCGAAAACTTCTTGGAAAAATTTAATAAATGCTCTAGCATAGAAACTTACCTATTTTTCCATTAAAATAAGCGCTGTCCTGAATCTCATAGTCTTTAATAAGGAAGTTACACTTGAGTACTCACGATCCTTTACGTCTATTTTTTGCTGTTGAACTTAATTCAGAACTACGTCAAGCCTTATCTCAACTTATTGATGAACTGAAACAAGAGCCTTGGGGGCACCGCGTCAGATGGGTACACCCAGAAAATTTACATGTCACCTTACGTTTTTTAGGCACTACTAATCCTGAGAAAATTTCCGAATTAGCTAAACATGCCCACAATGCTATCAATAAGATTCAACCTTTTCCTCTTCAATTGCATAATATTCGTTTTTTTCCATCTCCAACGGCGCCACGCGCCATAGCTGCGGATATTATTCCTACTTCGGAACTATTTGAGCTTGCTAATGCATTAGAAGAAGTTGCTTCAAACTTGGGTTTCACTCCGGAAACTAAACCTTATTTACCTCATTTAACTTTGGGTCGGATTATTCACCATCATGCACCCAATCTACGGGAAGAGTTAAATTTAAATACTAGTCCTATGATAGTCAAAGAAATTGTCCTATTTAATAATAAAAAAACTGAATACAGCCAGAGTTATACGCCGATTGAGTATATTTCATTACAAAAATCTGAAATATATAGTAAAACAGAAGCTTGAATTTGCAGGAATTAATTATCTTGCTTCTGAAAAAAAATGGCGGAGAGGGTGGGATTCGAACCCACGTGGGACTTTAAATCCCCATCCGATTTCGAGTCGGCGCCATTATGGCCGCTTTGGTACCTCTCCAAGAAATTTTCATTGATTTCGAATTAATTAGTTGGCGGGAATAAATCAGGCAATTTCTTAGGTCTATATCCAACATTCGGAGGAATAATATATCTCTCTTCCCTAGGGATCTCTAAACCGGCTGGTACTTTCAACAAAGGTAATTCCTGACTATTTAAATATTGTGAACGTTGAGTTTTTATATACTTATTAACTGAAGAACAAGCTGCTAAGTTTATAGTAAAAATAATTAGTATTAAACAAAATGGCGTCGTGTTCATTTTTAAGATAGAGCCTCTAATAAACCGATAATATGTTTTAAGCTAGCTTGGCATCCTGCTGATAACGTTGTCAAAGGTAGACGCAAAACCGATGATGAAATTAAACCTCTTTCAGCCGCTAACCATTTAACAGGAATAGGGTTAGTTTCAATAAATAAGCCATGGTACAATGGGCGAAGCTGCTGATCTATTTGATCGGCTGCTTCCCAATCTTCCTTTTTGGACAATTCGTAAAGATTATGCATATATTGAGGCACAAGATTTGCTGCTACAGAAATGACGCCTTTACCGCCTAAACGCATAATTTCTAAAGCAGTATTATCATCGCCGCTATAAACATCTATATTTTTACCACATAATTCTAAAATATTTTTTACTCGCTCAGGCCGACCTTCTTTTATACCCACAATATTTGCAATACCCGCCAATTTAGCCACAGTTTCAGGTAATAAATCACAACCTGTACGTTTAGGTATATTATATAAAATTTGGGGAATTGGGACTTTATCTGCTATCAATCTATAATGTTGATAAAGCCCTTCTTGTGTAGGAAGATTGTAATAGGGAGTTACTAATAGACATGCATCTACGCCTATTTCCATAGCTACTTTTGTTTGCTCAATGGTCTTATGAGTAGATTGTGTTCCTGTGCTGGCTATAACCGGCAAACGGCGATGGGCTTGTTCAACCACTGTTTTAATGACATTATTTTGCTCTTCGATATTAAGTGTAGATGCCTCTCCAGTCGTTCCTATAACGACGATAGCGTCCGTACGTTGTGCAATATGCCAGTCAACTAGCTTGCGTAAACAAACATAATCAACATCTCCATTTTCTCGCATAGGTGTAATCAGTGCGACTATACTGCCATGAAACATATTTTCATTCCTCTTATTATCAAGATTACATACTCTTCGCACTTGAATTTTTGCCAGTGCTGCCATTCAATTTGCAACCCTCATCATAGGACCCGACTGCTGCACGGACACGACACTTGCAAAATTTTCATTGCTGTGAATATAGCCTGCTCGTACTTGAAAAAGACGGTTTTTTGGGTGCTCGGTAAGCAGTATATATAAAACAAAACGAAATTTAAAACCCTTCCTCGAAGAGCTAAAGTATAGAGGATATAAGACGTCTATACCACTGGTAGAAATGGTAGATAACCAAGTTAGTTCCAGTGTAAGATAGCCTTGAAATTTAGCTAGCTTAGCATCTAAGGCTAGAAAAACTTTTTTTAATAAGGATTTTGGAATTAAGTTGAATAAAATCTATGAAAAAATTTCAACAAGAAATTTAGAATATAAAAAATAGGATTTAGATTATGTCTATTTTTGAGCACACATCAGAATTAACGCTACTAAGAAATTGGCTAAAAGAGTCTTGTTTTCTACCAAACTCAAGTTTTGAACTCGAACCATTAGTCAATGATGGTAGCTTTAGGAAATATTTTCGATTGCGATTAGGCAATTTAAGCCATATTGTCATGGTTGCTCCCCCAGATAAAGAAAACATAGTTGCCTTTATTGCAATTGCGAGAGATTTTGCTCGCCAAGGCATTTATACGCCAGAAATACTGGCTTATAACCTTGAACAAGGATTTATGTTGTTAAGTGACTTAGGCAATGATTTATATCTTAACATCTTAAATCCAAATACTGTTGATGATTTATATGATCGAGCGCTTTCAGTTATTTATCAAATTCAGGTTTGCAATCCTAAATTTCCTGACAATAAGCCCTTGAATTTGTTTAATGAAGAATTTATACGTCTTGAATTAGGAATATTTGTTGATTGGTTTCTGAAAAAACATCTAGAACTGACGATAACCGATGAGATCGGCGGTATACTTGAAAATACTTTTAGAGTACTTATTAACTCTGCTCTTGAGCAACCGCAAGCCTGTGTTCATCGTGATTACCATTCACGGAATCTACTTTTACTAGAAAATAAAAATGTAGGAGTTTTGGATTTTCAAGATGCTATTTATGGACCTATTACTTATGATGCCGCTTCATTATTGCGCGATGCTTATATTGATTGGCCTAAAGAGCAAGTCCATAAATGGGTACTGAAATTTTACGATATGGTCAACATAAGTCATCAATACACTGAAGAAAAATTTGTTCGCTGGTTTGATCTAATAAGCCTACAACGTCATCTAAAGATACTGGGTATTTTTGCACGACTTAATTATCGTGATGGTAAACCAAATTATCTCCCCATGATTGCGCGGGTATTGAATTATATCAGCAAAACCTGTGAAGACTACACTGAACTTTCTCATTTTAAAGAAATGTTACAAACAAAAATTCAACCGAAACTTTATGAGAAAGAAAAAAAATGAAAGCGATGATACTTGCTGCTGGCCGTGGTCTACGTTTACGTCCTTTAACAGATAAAACACCTAAACCCTTAATATTAGTTGCTAATCAGCCATTAATTGTACATCAAGTATTAAAATTAGCAAAAATCGGCATTAAAGAAATAGTTATTAATGTCTCTTATCAAGCTAAACAAATTATAGATACACTAGGGGATGGTCAAGCTTACGGGGTTAAAATTGATTATTCTTTTGAACCTTCTGCTCTTGAAACAGGAGGAGGAATTCTCCAAGCACTACCCATTTTAGGATCTGATCCATTTATTGTCATAAGCGCTGACATCTGGACAGATTTTTCGTTGGAAGGTTTATTATCTCATTCATTAAATTCGGTAACATTAGCTCATCTTATCTTAGTAGACAATCCAAGTTTTCATCCTCAAGGTGATTTTAATCTTACCAAAACTGGTTTACTAAGCTTAGACGACACCTTGAATAAATTTACTTTTGCTAGTCTGGGAATTTATCATCCTGATTTATTTCAAGGTAAATCGGGTGCATTCCCACTATCCTCACTACTTTATGAATATATTGCTGAAAAGAAAATAACTGGGGAGTATTATAAGGGTGTATGGTTTAATATTGGAACACCCACTGAGTTGGAACGTCTCGATGAATATCTGAAACCAAAAAAGTAAAATAAATTCATAACAATTGAATTTTTGGCAAGCCGCCGCGATAATAGAACAACTGAAGGTATTAAGCATACTTGAGGATTGCCAGTTAAGCGGCAATACAGACAAAATTCAAGTACGAAGAGTATATGCAAAATTCAATTATCAGTTTCATTGGTGCTGGCAATATGGCAAGTAGTCTTATCAAAGGATTATTAAAAGAAAAATATCCTTCAAAAAATATTTGGGCTACAAATAATAATATAAACCAACTGAGTAAGCTAAAAAATCTAAATATTAATTTGACCACCGACAATCGTTATGCTGTACAAATGGCAAATATTGTTGTTTTAGCTGTAAAACCACAAGTATTAAAAAATGTTGTTATTGAAATTGCAGATCTAATTCAAGAAAGAAAAACTCTGATCATTTCACTTGCAGTGGGAATAAGCCTAGAAAACATAGCACTTTATCTATCAAATCAGACTTTAGCCATTATACGTTGCATGCCAAATACCCCTGCATTAATAGGTTATGGAGCGACCGGTTTATTTGCAAATCAGAATTGCTCAAGCTCTCAAAAAAATGCAGCCGAAAGCATCTTTCGTAGTGTCGGAACCATTGTATGGTTACCTAGAGAAGAACAAATCGATGTGGTAGCCGCTTTATCAGGAAGCGGTCCAGCTTACTTCTTCTTTTTTATGGAAGTTTTAGAAAAAGCAGCTGTTGAATTAGGTTTATCTAAAGAAAATGCTAATTCGCTCACCTTACAAACTGCTTTAGGATCCGCTCGGATGGCTTTTGATAGTAAAAAATCATTAGCTGAGTTAAGACAACAGGTAACTTCACCAGGTGGAACAACTGAACAAGCTTTAAAAAGTTTAAACAGCAATCATTTTTCGGATATTGTAAAAAAAGCGCTTAAAGAATCGAAAAATCGTGCAGAAGAGCTTGCTAAGGAACTTAAGTAAAGTAAATCTAATTTATATTC
>DAIQAW010000087.1:0-5177 GCA_036781465.1 Candidatus Aquirickettsiella sp. | reverse complement strand
CGGATGCGCTTATAGTTTGATTTATGTAAATACTATTAAGAAATAATTTGCAAATAGTTCATTATAAAAAGTGAATAGGAGTAACTAAAGTGAGTAATTTTTCATTGAATGATGGAAAGGAAAATCTTTTAGTAGGATTAGATAACGTTATTAAGACTACTACTGAAGTATCAAATATTAAGCAAAGTAAAGAACTCCGAGAAGCACTTACCAATTTGGAAGATATTCGTCATCAGATTGAAAGAAAATGTCCAGAATCTAGGCGAACTCTTTTTTCTAGTAATCGTCGCTGATAAGTGAATTAAGGGATTAAATTTATGCTTCAGAATGAGCAAGAAATTCAAGTCGCTTTAGAAATAAAGAAAATATTAGACGAAGGAATAGCCAGTGGTCCGTGGCAAGCCAATTTGTTTTTGAAGGGAATTAAGAGAAAACTCGAAGAGTTACGTGATAATTTTGTGGGTAAAGTCGGTTTAGATCAACACCATGAGCAAATCAGGAATGATTTGCTAGCAGCGGAGAGTTGTGAGAATACCGAAGTGTATATTGCGCTTTATCAATCACAAGGGGGCAATATGAGTAAATGGCAGGAAGTGGTGGTATCTTTAGTTAATTATACGATGGGACGACCCATTTACTACAATGAAGCGGATGTACAAGCTGCAATACGTTTAAACGATAGAAATTTAAATCATGCCTATGCTGTAGTTAAAGTACATGGTGATGCGATTTTATCGGATACGACGGATTTAGTTCGTACCGATCGCGAAGGACGCAAGTTAATTAGCTTGCGTGAAGCGGCGATACAGCTGAAGAATATTGTTCGCTTAGTGCATGCAACGGGACAATATAAATTGGTTAGAAATTTTTTAGTTAAGCAAAATTGAATTTTAAAAAAAAATATAAAAATATACTTACAGCCATTGGATTTTTGGCAGGTGCCCGTGAATGAGGATTAAACGGGAACACTGGCAAAAATTCAAAGGAAGAGTATAAAAATAAATAACAATTATGGCTGCTCCCGCACAACAACAGCAATCTGGAGATAATTCACTTGCTCCATTATGGATCATTCTTTGTATTTTTCTTTTAGGATGGTTGCTTTGGACGTTTTTTCATACGCAAATTGTTGCCTGTGCATTACAGATTAAATTCTGGGAATCACGTTTAATTTCATTTGCTTTGCCTTCCCTATGGCAACTTCCCTTAAGTATTCATCGCTTAATTCCTGCGGAAGTTCCTTTTCCACAATTGTTAGATGTCAGCCGTGAAGTCGGCAATTATTTGCGTTATCCGATAATCGTGATCCTGGTGATATTGGCGTTAATTATTTATTTTAGCCATATTAATTTACAATTTAAAAGGTTTTATAATATGGAGACGCTCGCCGAAGCGGAAAGAAAAAATTGGCCACAAATTTCACCGGTTATCAAGTTGGATTTGGTTAAAGAAGATATTGATAAAGGTCCTTGGGCAATGGCTTTATCACCGATGCAATTTGCCAAAAAATATCAATTATTACAGGAGGAAAAAATTATTCCTTCGATGACGATGACTGCAAAAAAGCATAATCAAAGAACGGTGAGTATAAAAAGAGAAGCGGCACATCACATTTTTGTGATGCAGTGTGGAGAATATTGGCAAGGTATCCATTATTTAAAACCGGCAACTAAAGCGTTATTTGCAGTATTTGCTGCAAGGGCTAATCGCGATCGTGATGGTGCATTGAAACTATTGCTGCAAATTGCAGAATCGACAGTTAATGGGCGTTTGGATTTTTCGGGGGTTGATGCCTTATTAGAAAAACATAAAAATAATAAATTAGTTCAACGCGTGATACATAGTCATGCCTATGTTTTAACAGTAATGGCATCGATGTTGGTATTAGCAAGAAAAGAAGGGGTTTTAGCAACTGCAGATTTTTTGTGGCTTAAACCGACGGATAGATTATTGTGGTTTATGTTAAATTCTGTTGGCCGTCAAACCGCTTTTGCAGAAGTAAGTGGTCCGTTTGCACACTGGAATGTCGAGCAGGCGATGGGTAGAAGGCTTATGGTTCCCATGGTAGAAGAAGCGGTGAATGGCCTGGAAGCCGCGATTAAAGACATACTTTATATTCCTGATTCTGAAGAAGGCTGACAATTAGTATGGTAGCTATAGCACGGGGTTTAGAACAAAAACACGAACAAGATCCACGTAAGCTACTACGCGATACGCGTACGCTATCGCAGCGTTTTGTCGATTTTTTCAAAAATCCTTCAGCAGTGACTATTTTACTGGTAGGTTTTGCTTCAGGTGCATTTTTTATTCCGGCGCTTGCTGATGTTATTTTTTTACTGGGTATTCTATCTTTTCTTTATGCCTATACACGTAAAACCAACTTGCCGTTTCGCATGCCACAACGTTCGCATAAATTAGATCATAATGACTTAAAAGCCGGAAGTAATAAACCACAAAAAGCGCGCGGTATTTGTTTGTTTGGTAATGAAATATCTAGTGGCGAAGAATTATGGTTTAGCAACGATGATATGCGGACGCACTGTTTAATTTTTGGTTCTACGGGAAGTGGCAAAACAGAAGCGTTAATATCGTTGGCTTTCAATGCATTGGTACAGGGTAGTGGATTTATTTATGTGGATGGAAAAGGAGATAATAGTTTATTCGCTAAAGTTTTTTCTATGGCCCGCTCAATGGGGCGAGAAGACGATATTTTGGTTGTTAATTTCATGACCGGTGCGCGTGATATTGTTGGGCCGCAAGAAAAACGTTTGTCGAATACGATGAACCCCTTTGCTAATGGTTCTTCAAGTATGTTATCGCAGCTCGTTGTTAGTTTAATGGATAGTAGTAGTAATACTCCCGATGGGGATATGTGGAAAGGTAGAGCGATAGTATTCGTTGAAGCGTTAATGAAATTATTGGTGTATATCCGTGATCAAGGCGGAATTTTATTAGATGTTAACGTCGTACGTAATTATTTTGAATTAACCCGCGTAGAAAATATAGTTATCGATAAAATATTCCCGCGCGATGGCCAAGAGCCTTTGAGCTTGCTGGATATACCCGAAGTTGTATTAGAGCCAATTACCAATTATCTGATTAATTTACCGGGCTATGATAAATCCAAAAAAGGAAAACAAGTCTCACAAGTATTAGAGCAGCATGGTTTTATTACCATGCAGCTAACCCGAGTGTTTGGATCCTTAGCCGATACTTACGGTCATATTTTACGAACTAATTTGGCAGAAGTGGATTTAAAAGATGTGGTTTTAAATCGTCGTATACTTTTAGTATTATTACCGGCTTTTGAGAAATCACCCGATGAGTTATCTAATTTAGGTAAAGTGATTATTGCTTCCTTAAAGGCTATGTTAGCTGCAGGTTTAGGTGAGGAAGTGGAAGGAGATTACCGCGATATTATTGAACGTAAGCCTACCAATGCGTTAACCCCTTATTTATGTGTACTTGATGAATATGGTTACTATGCAGTCCCTGGATTTGCTGTGGTTCCTGCACAAGCACGGTCTCTAGGATTTTCTATTGTTTTTGCAGGCCAAGATTTACCTGCCTTTCAAAAAGCTTCTAAAGAAGAAGCGGCATCGATAGGTGCAAACTGTAATATAAAGCTTTGTATGAAATTGGAAGATCCATTAGAAACTTGGGATTTCTTTTCCAAAAGTGCCGGCGAAGCATGGGTCACTAAAGTCGATGCTTTTCAAACACGCGCAGAAAGTGTAATGAATAATTATGCGGATACACGCAGCGCTTCTTCAGAAAAACGTGCACGTATCGATTTGCTCGATTTAAAAGAACAACGAGAAGGTGAAGCACATATTTTATTTAAATCTAAGATTATTCGTGCACGATTATTTTATGCGAACCCACGACCAGTGGCGCGCATGCGGCTGAATCAATTTTTGAGAGTGGGCCTGCCGACTAATCGTTATTTGTTAGATTTGCAATCACGCTTGCAAAATTTTTGCTTAGTAACTGAGAAAGAACAATTTTCACTCAAAAAACTTGATGAGTCGGCTATTATTACCAAATTGTCACAAACTTTATCTGGACAAGCCGATCTTAGCCCCATTCAGGCGGCAATGCCCGCTTTATTGGCCTTAGATGAGCCTGCAGAAAATACTAGCGAACAGGAAACTATTTTAGAAGAAACAGCGTCATTATCTGCAAATGAACTGAATATATTTACTCCTCTAACCGTGACGCCGCAATTAGCGAGTCTAATGATGGTAGATAATCCGGATCAATTTAACGCGGCATTTCTAAAACGTGCTGTAACGCAAAAACAAGTTGCTGTCATAGAAAAAGTATCCGGTAAATTTGAAAAACATGCTAATAGTATCGCCACAGAAATTGTTCAGGATATGGCACAAGCGACACATTATCCACCTGCTTTGCAGCATATCTTGTCAGGTGTAGAAGTGGCAAAGGATGTAGATAAATTGCTGTTAGCTATTAAACAGGCGCAAGCAGCGAGTGAAGAAAAATCATAAACGAGTTTATTTATGAAAAATCGAATTTTTTTATTATTTATTTTTTTATTGCTTACTGCATGTGCGAGCACACCCAAAAAATCACTCAGCCCAGCAGTGCAACAGGCTAATTTGTTAAATGCTATTAGTAAAGGCGGTATACGTAGATTGGAAGTGGGTGATGAATTAAGATTAATCCTCCCAAATAGCTGTTTTTTTATTAATGGAACTGCTCGATTAAAAGTCAGCGCTTATCCTACATTAACCAAGCTTGTTACTTTGCTCAATCAAAGAAAAAATTTAGGTATAGAGGTGTTGACGTTTACTCCAACCCCTAATTTACAACAAGAAACATCGGATTTAGCCAAACAACAGGCTTTAGCAATTGAGGATTATTTATTAGACCATGGTTTAAATACACGAATTATCGTTGCTAGAGCTTGGGATAGAAAGGATCAAAACGATGAACGAGGAGTGAGGTTTGACGGCGATCAACCACAAATCTTATCCACTGAGATAAGAACCCGCCATTTGCTCCCAGAAGATAGTGAATAAAGGTAGTTAAACAAAAGGTTCGATTAAAATTTAGGAAATGAGCAAATAAATAATAATTAAAACCTTTTTTTGGAAAATTTAATGATGTATTTAAAACTAGCTTTTTTGGCGACTATTAGGTTATAGTTCGTTGAA
>DAIQAW010000086.1:0-5247 GCA_036781465.1 Candidatus Aquirickettsiella sp. | reverse complement strand
CTATAGAAATAGTAGCAATAACTAAAATATTAGTGCCTAAAAATAATAAAATACGGCTAAACATAAAAATAATCCTCATCTAGGATATCATTTTACTCTTTCCATAAGTGTAGCTTTAATTCATTGAAAAAGAAAAACCCCGCAATAGCGGGGTTTTTTATGATATAAAACTGGAAGGTTACATCATGCCACCCATTCCGCCCATACCACCCATTCCGCCCATGCCACCCATATCAGCAGGAACACCAGCGCCTTCATCCTTCTTAGGAGTTTCTGCAATCATGCATTCTGTAGTAATCATGAGACCAGCAATGGAAGCTGCATTTTGTAATGCAGTTTGGGTTACTTTAGTAGGATCTAAAATACCCATTTTTATCATGTCACCGTATTCACCTGTTGCAGCATTGTAGCCGTAATTAACTTCTGTACTATGCAGTACTTTATCAATAACAACGTCAGGACGTCCGCCAGCATTAGTAACAATTTGATATAAAGGTGCGCACATTGCATTAGCAACAATATGAATACCATGTGCTTGATCAGGGTTCATACCTTTAAGATTTTTTAAGGTGCTTAAAGCTCGGATTAGAGCGACACCACCGCCGGGGACAATGCCTGCTTCAACGGCAGCACGAGTTGCATGCAATGCATCCTCTACACGTGCTTTCTTTTCTTTCATTTCTATTTCAGTAGCAGCACCAACTTTAATGACAGCAACACCACCGGATAATTTAGCGGAGCGTTCCTGTAGTTTTTCTTTATCGTAGTCAGAAGTACTGATTTTAATTTGAGCATCAATCTCATCTATTCGAGATTGAATCTTGTCCTTTTCACCTTCACCGCCGATGATGGTTGTATTGTCTTTAGTGACAAGCACACGTTTAGCCGAACCTAAGTCTTCTAGAGAAGACTTTTCAAGGGTTAAGCCAATTTCTTCAGCAATAACATTAGCTTTGGTTAGAATAGCAATATCTTTCAGCATTTCTTTACGGCGGTCACCAAAACCAGGTGCTTTCACCGCACAAACTTTGACGATACCACGCATGGTATTTACGACTAAGGTTGCTAATGCTTCGCCTTCAACATCTTCCGCGATAATGAATAAAGAACGACCTGCTTTAGCCACACCTTCAAGTATAGGTAGCATATCGCGAATATTAGAGATTTTCTTATCCACTAATAGAATATAAGGATTATCCAATTCGCAAGCCATGTTTTGTGGGCTGTTGACGAAGTAAGGGGAGAGATAGCCACGGTCAAACTGCATACCTTCTACTGTATCCAGTTCATTTTTCAAGCCTGAACCATCTTCTACGGTGATAACTCCTTTTTTACCTACCTTGCTCATTGCTTTAGTGATGATTTCACCAACATCGATATCATCATTCGCAGAAACAGTAGCTACTTGCTTAATACAATGATCCTCATCACAAGGTTTAGAAATAGCTTGTACTGCTTCTATTGCAGTTGTTACTGCAGTATCAATACCTCGCTTGAGATCCATTGGGTTCATGCCAGCAGCCACAGCTTTCATTCCTTCACGTAAAATAGCCTGCGCTAACACGGTAGCAGTGGTAGTACCATCGCCTGCTTCGTCTGAAGTTTGCGAAGCCACTTCTTTGACCATTTGTGCGCCCATATTCTCAAATTTATCTTTGAGCTCGATTTCTTTCGCAACAGAGACACCATCTTTTGTAATGGTAGGAGAGCCGAAACTTTTGTCTAAAATAACATTCCGACCTTTAGGTCCTAAAGTTACCTTGACAGCCTCTGCTAGTATATCAACACCTCGTAGGATAGAAGCACGTGCATCTACACCAAATTGTAAAACTTTTGCAGCCATTGTATTAATTCCTCTGAATAAAAATAAGGGTTAAAATTGTGATTAATTTTTGACTAACGCCAGAACATCTTCTTCACGCATAATGAGATAGTCTTGACCATTGAGTTCGATTTCAGTTCCACTATATTTTCCGAAATATATTTTATCGCCTACTTTAATGCTTAACGTTTGAATCTGACCTGATTTCAAGCGTTTACCATTCCCTACAGCGACTACTATACCCCTAGCAGGTTTCTTTTTTGCGGTATCTGGAATAACAATACCACCTCTATATCTTTCTTCTGCTTCATCGCACTTGACAAGGATGCGATCATCCATAGGGACTAAATTTTCAATTAGTTTTTTTAATTCAACTTCAACTACAGGTTCTTCTAATTTAACTTTAACATTCATACAGATTTCTCCTAAGAATTACTGTCAAAATGAGGATATTAACTAAATTAACCCCCTCCTCAGCAGCAGGGCTAATCATAATGATGTTTGATAAAGAGTACAATAAGTTAACTTTATCACACCAACACCACTCTATATGGGGAGCCTACTAAGAAAATTCAAGCCGAATACCTGCAAAATAACCGTCAGGCAGATGACGATGTGTAGTCGGTAGGATGTTTGCTAGAAATATGGAGGTTAAAGTGGAAGTAGAAACGATTATTGTTCTTGATATTGATCATTTAAAGCTGTTTTTTCCAGGACAATATCAGAGTGGTTATTATTAAAATTGTCACGTAAATACCATAATAAGCCTAAACCAGGTAAAGAAGCTGCAAGTGATAATACAAAAAATATAGGCCAACTATAATAACTAGCAATCAGACCTGCTAGTGGACCTACAAAAACACGTCCAATACTAGAGAATGCTGTAAATAGAGCAAATTGAGTGGCGGTATAGCGATGATTACATAAACTCATAAATAAGGCGACGAAGGCGACACTTCCCATGGCATTACAAAAACTATCGATAGAAACCGCAAAGATTAGCCAATGGTAATTATGTCCCACAATAGCCAGATGCAGAAAAGCTAAAATGGCCATGGCTTGTAAAATACCAAAATATAACAAAGCGCGAAATAAGCTAATACGTGCCATTAAAACACCACCTGCAAGAAGTCCTAGCATGGTAGCGACGAAACCGATACCTTTATTAACAAAAGCTACGGTGCTTAGAGAAAAGCCTAAGCCACGAATTAGAAATGGTGTGGTTAACGAAACACTCAGTGCATCACCGAACTTATAGAGTAAAATAAATAATAAAATTAACCAAGCAGATTTTCGGCTTAAGAAATCTCTAAAAGGTTCAATGATTGCAGCGCGTAAAGTAGTTGGAAGGTGTTTTTCTTCATCATCATTAGGTTCTTCACCAAACCAGGCGCCAAAAAGACCAATAATTATTAAACCTGCCATCAGCAAATACGTACTACGCCAGCCAATATATTCGGCTAAAGCAAGTGCTGCTGCACCAGAAACTAGCATAGCAGCCCTATATCCCCAACTATACAGTGTGGTTCCTAATCCGCGTTCGTTAGGTTTAAGAATATCTGTTCGATACGCATCGATAGCAATGTCCTGTGAAGCTGAGAGAAAAGCAACAAGAAAAGCAACGAATATTAATAATGAAGCACTGGTTTGAGGGTTGGCCAAAGCCATGATAGAAATGGCTATTATTAAAGCAAATTGGAGAAGGATGATCCAACCTCGTCGCCGTCCTAATAGAGGAGGAATCCAACGATCAAGTAAAGGTGCCCAAAGAAATTTATAGATATAAGGTTGACCAATTAGCCCTAAACTGCCAATAGCCAGCAAACTGGCGCCCGTTACTGTAAACCAAGCTTGTAGTGTGCTAGAGGTTAATGCGAGCGGTAAACCAGATGAGAATCCTAATAATAAAGTTGAAAATAGATTACGTTTACTGAGTTTAATCGTAGACATTTTTTTTCCTGAACAAATTTAACTTTCAATCAATCTAAGCAGTTGCAAAATTAAACGATTAATGTGTATAGTAATCAGGATCAGGGATGATGCGCGGACGACCACCAGCACCATATTGTACTAATACGTGCTGGCCGCGATTAAAAGTGGGTGTCGGTGCTTGTACCACAGAAATTAACGAGTTATTTCTGAGTTTAACTACATATTCAACACCGGTTTGTGTTGAAAGACCTTTTTGAATTTGATTGCCTGCAAAGCCACCTAATAGAGCACCACCAATTCCACTGGCTAAACTACCTCTCCCGCCACCTATTTCGGAGCCAGCAATAGCGCCTAAGGCACCTCCGGCTATACCCCCAACACCAAGCTCGCTATTTCCGGTTACTTTCACAACTCGGCTACTGGTTACCACACCCTTAGCAACACGCTGGACATGTCCAGCCCCACTTGTAGTATAAACATCTGGAGATAAAGAAGATGCACAACCTGCTAAAAACGATAAGCCTAGAATAGAGAGTAAGCAATGGACGTGAAACTTCATAATGAACCCGTAAATTTTAGTGTATTATTCTAAAGTATATAAAAGTATATAAGAATAAGTTGAACTAAGTTGTTGAAGTAAAGTACTTAAACTTATTAAAAGATAATATTAAGAATATTATTAGATGTCAACTTGTACGCCTATGTATTTAACTCTTTAAACCTAGCATATTTTTGTTAGTTGTTATTTATGTCTTTGCGAATTATCACATATAGCACTATGATAGCATTAATAATTCACGGCTGCGGATAGTTTTGTCTTCGAGTAGATAATTTAGAGCGAGACGGAATAAACGCTTTGCATCTAATAAATGTACAGGTGTATCCCATGCTTCATGGTGTATCGCCAAAAGTGATGCGCCAGAAAAAACTGATTGCTTAGGTAGTGATTTATTTAAGCAAACAACCAAGCCTTGACTTGGGATAAATTGGTAAGATTTATAAGGTAAAAGAGCTTGGTTGGTTTGACTATCCTTATCTAGATATAAAGCATAACCTAATTCAGCGAGTAGTTTTTTTTCAAACAAACGTAAAGCAATAGCTGGATGGTCAGATAAGCTGTACAGCGCCGTTTGATAAGCTTGGAACAAATGCGGATAAGGATCGTAACGATAAAGTAAACGGATTAATAGTTCATTGAGATAAAGACCACAAACTAAAAGTTTACCTGTTAAATGAGGAAGAGAAATAGGATGGGGTTCTGCATTGATTAAATTCATTAGATCAGTTTTGCCGCGCCAAGAAAGTAGCAATGGTACAAAAGCTTGTAGTGATCCTTTGAAACGTGATTTTTTCCCATGTACTCCACGCGCGCCTTTGGCAATAAGATTTATTCTACCTTGTGAAGCAGTAAATGCGTCTATTAATAAACTAGTATCTCGATAAGGACGGGCGTGCAAAATATATGCAGCTTGTAGTTGTTCGGTGTTTAGCAT
>DAIQAW010000085.1:0-5284 GCA_036781465.1 Candidatus Aquirickettsiella sp. | reverse complement strand
AAAAAAAGAAAATAGTTTAATAATAAAATTTGTAAGAGAAATATCTTATTGGGAGTAAGTATGGTTGTACTCATATAATTAAATAAACCAAAACTTAGTATAAAAATTGCTAAAGCGCAACGAGAATAATAACCTCTATAACGCATTGATCGAACCGGGCTGCGGTCAAGCCAAGGCAGCACAAATGGCATGCAAATAACTCCTAGCATAATTAAAATACCTAATGACTTATTGGGGATGACGCATAATACGCCATAAAGAGGTGCCAAATACCATATTGGTTCGATATGACTAGGAGTGAATAAAGGGTTTGCAGGTATGAAATTATTTGCTTCAAGAAAATACCCATGCATTTCGGGAACAAAAAATACGATAATGGAAAAAATCAGCAGAAAAATTAATAAAGCATGAAATTCTTTGACTGAGTAATATGGGTGAAAAGGGACTTTATAAAGCGTTTTATTATGTAAGTTTTGTTTTGCCAATACAGAAATTCCTTCAGGATTATTACAGCCAACTTTATGTAAAGCAGTAAGATGTAGCCGAATTAAAAAAACCAAAATCAAAGGTATAGCGATCACATGAAAGGCAAAAAAACGATGTAAAGTTTCTCCTGATACAATGTTATTACCTCGTATCCAAACCATAAGCATTGGACCAATTTTGGGAATTGAGTCTAGCAATGAAGTGCCAATTTGGCTTGCCCAATAGGAGGTTTGCCCCCAGGGGAGTAAATAGCCGAGGAACGCCTCTAGTAATAAAATAATATAAAGGCATACACCTAACAACCAAACTAGCTCTCTAGGTTTTTTATAAGATCCATATAAAAGACTGCGAAAGATGTGTGCGTAAATTATAAGAAAAAAAGCAGAAGCCCCAGTAGAATGTAGGTAGCGAAATAACCATCCATAAGGAATATCTCGCATCATCATTTCGATTGAAGTAAAGGCTCCTTCAGGCGTTGGGGTGTAAAAGAGGGTTAACCATATACCACTCAAAATTTGCAAAAAAAAAGTAAAGAGGCTTAAAGAACCAAAGAAATACCAAAAATTAAGATTTTTCGGTAAATAGTAATGTGTTAAATGCTGGTGTATGTATTCATTGATTGGAAAACGCTCAGATATCCAATTGATTATATTTTTAGGAGTTAAATTTTTGTCTGCGCTGCTCAATTATCAATCTCCAAGATTGTTTTAGATGCTTATTTGCAAAATCTTACTATTTCAGTTGCCGTGAGCAAATGATTTTTTTATTACACTAAATTTGGATTTTCGCCTATCACGACAGTATGCATGTTTATGAATCGATAGGGAGGAATTTTGAGGTTAATGGGCGCAGGAACTCCTTTCATAACCCGTCCTGCAAGATCGAATTTAGAACCATGACAAGGACAATATAAACCACCTGGCCATTTGCTATTTAACTCACCTGGTATGGGTTTAAATTTCGGGGAGCAGCCTAAATGAGTACATAAGCCAATAAGTATCAAATATTCAGGATTAAGGGAGCGATATTCATTACGCGCATAAAAGGGTTGTTGTTCTGTTGAAGAATCTGGATCGCGCAATAAAGAATGAATATTAGAAAGGTTATCTAACATTGCTTGGGTTCGTCGGATAATCCAAATAGGCTTATTTTGCCAAGTAACTACCATGGATTCACCTGGGGCTAGATGAGTTAGATCAACTTCCATAGAATCAGTCGCTTGTGCGAGTGTTTCTGTAGTTGGCTGTAACGATACTAAAAAAGGTATAGAGCTTTTGGCTATACCAAATCCAGCCATGATAGTTATTATAATAGCCAGTAAATGGCGACGATCTTCTTCCATTTTTTTCGTCGTTAAAAAGTATATAACTAATTATTGATATGCTTGGCCTTTATAAACACCACATAATAATATGATGATTATCGTTTTGAATATTGAGTTCCCTTACGTGCTTTATGTCGACCGACTTTTTTTCTTTCAACTTTTCTTGCATCTCGAGTAACTAAACCAGCACGGCGCAATAGTCGACGAAATGAAACATCGTTAGCAGCATCATCATCGGTGTTTACAGTGGTCGATTCGTCATAACCTATTAACGCTCGACTTATCCCATGTCGGACAGCGCCTGCTTGACCGCTACTCCCTCCACCAGAAACTGTTACTGTGATATCAAATTTACCCATTTGATCAACTACTTCTAGTGGCTGGTTTACGATCATTTGGGCTGTTTCACGGCCAAAATAATTTTCTAAAGTACGACCATTTATTTGTATAATACCAGTTCCTTTTCTAAGGAAAATTCTTGCCGTCGCTGTTTTGCGGCGACCTGTACCATAATTCTGTTCTAACGCCATAATTATAACCTATCAATGCAAGTTGGTTTAGGGTTTTGAGCGCTATGAGGATGTGAAGAGCCAGCATAGACTTTAAGTTTACTTATCATGGCATAACCTAAAGGATTTTTAGGTAGCATGCCTTTAACAGCTTTTTCAATAATTCGAGCAGGAAAGCTTTTTTGTAGCTTCTCAAAAGAAATAGATTTTAATCCACCAGGATAGCCAGTATAGCGCTCATATAATTTATTTTTAGCCTTTGTGCCGGTTACAGTCACTTTTTCAGCATTAATAACAACAATATAATCACCAGTATCAACATGAGGTGTGAATTCTGGCTTATGTTTTCCGCGCAGAATATGAGCTATTTTAGTAGCCAAGTTACCTAAGGTTTTACCTGAGGCGTCAATCAAAAGCCATTTTTGTTCAATAAGGCCGGGTTTGGCCATCAATGTTTTCATAACTGGGAAGCTCCGAAGCTCTCTAATGCAATGACTACTCTATGAGTAGGGCGGATGATTCTAACAAAAATAAATCAAACAATACAAGTACAGTGTTGAGTATTGTTTAAATATGTAATTTTATCAGTTAAAGTACTGCAAAATAAAATATAGAACAATTTAATAGGTAGGTACTTTATGCGTCAGTTTCCGCATACGCGCTTACGTCGCCTAAGAGAGAATCCATTTAGTCGGCGCTTAATACGCGAAACTAGGCTTAGCTGTGATGATTTAATTTACCCAGTATTTCTGCTTCCTGGGGAAAGTCAAAAGCAGAATATAGTAACGATGCCTGGAATAGAACGGCTTACCTTAGATTATTTATTGGATGAAGTCAGTGTTTTACAACAGTTGAAACTCCCGGCTATTGCCTTATTTCCAGTTATTCCTGCAAAAGATAAAACCTGGGATGCTTGTGAGGCTTATAATCCAGAAGGCTTAATCCCTAATGCGATAAGAGAGTTAAAAAAGAATTTTCCAGAAATGGGGATTATCGCAGATATTGCTCTTGATCCTTATACATCACATGGTCATGATGGTATTTTATCCGAATGGGGTGTTATTTTAAATGATGAATCGATAAAAATATTGGTTAAACAAGCGCTTTGCTATGCCCAAGCGGGTGTGGATGCTATTGCCCCTTCTGATATGATGGATGGTAGAATTGGCTGGATTCGTAAGGCGCTAGAGGAAAAAGGCTATCGAAATACTCAAATTATTGCCTATTCTGCTAAATATGCTTCTCATTTTTATGGGCCTTTTCGTGATGCAATAGGAACTGCTGGACAATTAAAAACCGCTGACAAAAAAACTTACCAAATGGATCCTGCAAATAGTAATGAGGCTCTACAAGAGGTAGCATTAGACCTTGCTGAAGGAGCAGATATAGTCATGGTTAAGCCAGGTATGCCCTATTTGGATATTCTTTATCGCATCAAACAGCATTTTGGAGTACCTACTTTTATTTACCAAGTTAGTGGGGAATATGCCATGCAAAAAGCTGCTATTATGCAAGGCTATTTAAATGAGCGTGAGAGTATTTTGGAGGGTCTTGTAGCTATGAAACGTGCTGGAGCTGATGGTATTTTGACCTATTTTGCCAAGCAAGCAGCTAATTGGCTGACAAATTCACTAGATTGATTTTTTTCATGATAAGATACCTGTATAATTAACGACCTTTGCGAAAGTGGCGAAATTGGTAGACGCGCTGGATTTAGGTTCCAGTGGGGTAACCCTTGAGAGTTCGAGTCTCTCCTTTCGCACCAGCATGGCCCCCTAGGATTTATAACGATAAGAGCCTTAAATTTTATGAATGAAATGCAAGTTTCGGTAGAAAGCGTCGATAACTTTACTCGACGTCTAAATGTCACAGTGCCTATCAGCCAGTTAGAAGAGAGAAAGAAGCTACATATTCTTGAATTGGCTAAGAAGACGCGTTTGGATGGGTTTCGGACTGGAAAAGTGCCACCAAGTCATATTGAGAAGCTTTATGGAAATAGCATCTGGCAAGAGGTCATCGAAAAATCTTTACAGATTAGTTTATCTACTGCTCTAGAACAAGAGACTTTAAATCCAGTGGGACACCCCCATATTGAGTCCATAAAAGCAGAGCCGGGTACAGATCTTACATACATAGCAAGCTTTGAAATTTATCCGCAAGTAGAGGCCCCTTCATTAAAAGGTGCTAGCTTAGAAAAGCTTAAAGTAAATATAACCGAGGAAGATATAGTTAAGGTCTTAGAGCAAATGCGTAAGCAATACGCTGAGTGGATTGAAGTTCCTGATAAAGCTTGTTATGGCGATCGGGTGAGCTTTGATATTATTTTTGCCGATGCTGAAGAGAAAACGCGTAAAGATTTACAATGGGTTCTTGAGGAAGATAAAATTCCCGAAGGTTTTTCAGCGTTGCTTTCTAGCGTGGCTGGAGACACTTTATCAGTTTCTTTTCCTAAAGAACAAGGATCTGAATATGGTAATTCAGCAACAATAAAAGTAAAAAAAGTTGCAAAAGCAAAATTACCCGAATTAGATAATGCTTTTGCAAAACGGCTTGATATTAAAGAGGGCACTATCGAGGCCTTAAAAGATCAAGTTAGAGAACATATGCAGATAGAGTTAGATAGAATTTTACGTGAAAAATTAAAAGCTCAAGTTATAGACATGTTAGTTACTATGCATGCAATTAATGAATTGCCACAGGGAGCGCTTAATCAAGAATTTAAGCGTTTAGAGCAAGATGTATTCAGGCAACAAAAACAACAAAATAATGAAAGAATTAGTTTATCAGAAATTGAAAAAGCAGATTTAATGAAAATGGCGTATCGACGAGTTACGCTTGGATTGTTATTTAATTCACTTATTGAAAAGCATCATCTTCATGTTGATGAATCTCGAGTTCAACAACATATTGATAAATTAGTAGGAGCTTTTCAATTTGATCAAATGGTGAGGGATAAGTTATATAA
>DAIQAW010000084.1:0-5287 GCA_036781465.1 Candidatus Aquirickettsiella sp. | reverse complement strand
ATGTTAAATAAAGTGTGTTCTAAAGCTTCGCGTAAATGGTGTTGGTGTTGCAGTAAATAGTCCAACCATTGTTCACGTCGAGCTAACATGGGAATCAATAAATTTTCTACACGTTGAAAATCATTATCTAAATGACTCAGCAAATGACTTAATGCGACTTGCCAGGGCAATGGTTCTTCCAGTTGCGTGAGTAGTTCTTGGATAGCTAAACGGTATAAATACTCAGGATGATCAACCGGCATTAATTTTTCACCTAATCCAGCGAGTAAAGGCATTTGTCTGATTAAGGATAGGCAAAAACTATCGATGGTCAGTATACGCAATCGATTGGGATTGCTTAATAAGTTCCAGCCTAAAGCTTGATCCTGGGTTAACACTTTTTTGGCCAAATGATAACGCTCGGTATCTTTGCCAGTAGGTATTGTAGGACTTAGCGCGAGTTCTAAGGCCTGCATGACGCGTAAACGCATTTCGTTTGCGGCTTTACGTGTGAAAGTAATGGCAATGATGGCTTCTGGTACGGCGACACAGGTTAGCAACACCAGATAACGACGTACTAGTAACTCTGTTTTTCCAGATCCGGCAGGTGCTTGCACAATAAATGATTGATTGGGATCGAGCGCTTGCTGGCGTTGCTTGGCGTCGGCTAAGTGTATACTCCTCGTACTTAAATTTTTGTCTGTGTTGGCGTTCAATTCGCAATCCTCATATATCTTGCATATATTCCTGTTGCTTCATTCTCGCGCCGCCTTGACAAAAATTCCATTGCTGTGAGTATATTGAAGCTCATGATGACGTTACCGTATGTTGTCGATGATTAACACGGCATAGTAATTGCAGATCGCATTGTCGACAGGTGCTAGGACCGTGTTTCGGATTGACATCGGCAACACCGTGTTGGAACTCTATAGCGAGTTTTTCCAAAGAAGTTTGCCAATGTTTAAGGAGATCCGACCATTGACTTATGTGCTGTGAGGTTTTTAATTTTTTTAAGGGTATAAGTTGATGCATAGCAGTTTCTTCTGCGCTTAAGCCCTGTAATGTAATCTTATTACTGCGTAGATGCATGATGGCAAAGCTGCGTACCGTTTCGGGATAGCTTAAACAATACAATGGTAACTGTGGATAATCACAGCGTTCTTCTAACCAGTCTATTTTAACGGGTATACCCGTTTTATAATCAATAATCATGCTGTGAGTTGCGTTAAGGTGATCGATGCGATCAATCCTTAGTGTCAGAGATACTTTAGCTAGCGTGAGTTGTCTTTTTATTTCATGTTGTGTTCCCATAAAAATGGGACGTTGTTTTTCTAAAGCGATGATATTTTTTAATAAAGTTTGCAAACGATGGCGTTCGATGTCGATAAAATGAGTTTTAAAAACCATCGGTCGTTTTTTACTAAATAAACGTAAGCAATGGTCAATAGCGGCATTAATGAGTTGATTCAAAGCACTCGATGTTTTTGCTAATAAGGTTTTTTGATCCTTTACTTCATTCCAAAATTTTTCCAACACCTGATGTAATAGTATGCCACGATCGCGGGCATTGAGTCCGTTTTGTGGAAAAGAATGAAACTGCGCTTGCAAGCGCCAGCGTGCATAGGCTTGAAATGGACATGCAGCTTGTGATTGCAAGAGTTGTGTTCCCGCACTAAAATTTTCTTCAGGAGAAAATGCGAGTGTTTCATCCGTATAATATTCCCATTGTTGTGTGTGCATTATTTTTTTTGCTAAAGCTTGATACGAAGGTAGTTTCAGATCGCTTAATTTGATTTCTGCTAAGGTTTTAATTAAGACACTGGGACGTAAAATCTGATCTAAATGCTGTGCTGGATAACTGAAAATAATGTTTTTTGTACAGCCAATTAAGTTTTTCGTTAGCAGGGAAGCAAAATAATATTCTCGTTCATTCGAGGCGTAAGGAATTTGGTGTATACGCTGCAACGCATAAGGAATAAATGGATTAGGTTGAGCGGCAGCTGGCCAAGTTCTATCGTCAAGTCCCATCACCCATAAACCATCAAAATACATACCGGCGCTATCCAGTAAACCCAAGACTTGAATCGGTGGTTCATGCAAGGTTTTGGTTTGGAATAGGGAATTGCTAAGTAATTCATGTAATTGTTGTAATGCTTGCACTTGTGAAAGATCACCGAGAATAAAATCTAAACCAGCAAGTTCTGTTAGTAACTCTGACCAGCATTCCAACAATTGAAATTCACTACTGATTAAAGAACGTTCGCCAGGCCATGCTAAAACATGAAGCTTGTTAGCAAAATATTTCGACCAAAAACTAGGTTTTGCTAAAAAATCAGCAGAATATTTTTTTATTAAATGAGTTAGGTTGGTGATTAAATTACTTAACAGCGGACAAGCGTGTTGGTAGCTAACTTTAAGCAACTGTTCTAAACTCAATCTATTTTCCGATGTATTACGTAGCGTGATATCAAGCTGCGTACGTGATACTTGTTCTTGTTGCGACCCTCCTAAGTAAGGTGAGAGTAACAACTGATTAATTTGCTGAAATGAATTGATCTCATCTAAGCCAAGAATAAGCATTGCTGTTTGAATTAAAGGAGATTCTAACAAGCCATTACCTGCGGCAATGTTAAAAGGGGGAGGATTCACATTGTTTGGCGCTAATTCGCTGAATATATCAGTGAATGTGTTGAGTAACTGTGCGCGTTGCTCGACTAGATTTGGAATCACACAGGCGATATTTTTTGCCCCTAGTTGCCAGGATTGATAGGCCCAAAGCGCCATATGTTGAGACTCAGTTTCTTTGTCTGTTAAACACAGACGTTGTTGTTTTGTTTGTAAATGCATTGGTGCGAAATAATAAAGTTGACAGTGCTGTTCTTGTAAGATGTTGAGCAGTTTTTTATATTGCGGATTTATTTCATTAAAGCCAATTAGAAAAATTCGTGATGGAGGTTTCAAAATTCTCTTGTTGAATAAAAGCGTTAAATGATTGAGCGCACTGGATAAATCAATATAAGCATGATCTTGGCAAAAGCTTACGAAATCAGTGGCCCAGGCTTGCCAGGTTTCAGTTTCATTGCTTTGTTTAAAATGCGTTGTTTGATAATCAAGTTGCGCTTGTTGAAGTAATTGCCAAGCTTGCTGAGCATTTTTGGCGGTATCCGCGTTACCTAAAAAAGAATAAAAAGATTGCTGAATGATGGTTTTCCATATTAGGCATTCTTGTTGCTTATTGAGTAAACGCAAAGGAAAATTTTTTTGTTCGATGAATTGTTTTTCCCAAAGTATTTCTAACCAACGTGTGAAAGTAAAAATTTGTGGTGTACACCAAACACTTTTTTTTTGCGTTTGTTGGTATTGTGCATAAGCTTTATGTAAAAAAGGAATTAAGCGTTTATTACCCGTCAGTAATAGATCCTCTGGATTTAACTGTTTGAAAAGTTTGTTATAAATTTCCATAGACTACCTATTGACAACGCTAAGTTTAGCTAAAAATGTACAGGACTTTTGCACAAGTCGACTTAATTTAATTTATTCTATGTAATCTTAACAGCATTAAATATAATTTTCTGATTGACAGGAGCTAACTATTTGAAAAAAGGATTTTTTTATCTTTTGTTTAAAGCTTGTACAAATTGTAACGATGACTTATAAATCAAGGTTTTTACTAGCTTCCCCCAACTCTGTCCACAAAGTTATTCACAGAATCTGTGGGTAAACATGAATTTGTAATCCTAATGCCTAATAATTAAACATTTTTATGTTCATGTGACAGGTTTCAAAGATGCGGAATCTATTTGCTAATTTCTATAAGTAAAACTATACTCCTGACTTCGGTAGCGAAAGCCAAACGTTGCAAAGGAGTTTTCAGCGTGTTAAGAGGAATGGCCTTAATTTTTGCTATTGTTTTTATTCTTTTAGGCATATTGGGCTTTATACCGCCTATTACACCTAATCATGTGTTGTTCAACTTTTTTACGGTTGGGATTTTATTGAGTATTTTCTATATTCTAATCGGTTTGCTGGCTTTATCCGCTAGCGGTTCCATGTTTTATGCACGTTTGTATTTTAAATTTTTTGGTATAATCTTTGCTGCTATTGCGATTTGGGGTTTCGCCATGAATGGCGATTTGAGGCTAGTACATATCACTATTTCGGATAGTTTCTTTTATCTTCTGGCTGCTATCATTGCACTGTATTTGGGTTTTACCAGTAAACTGCCTCGATCTTATGCACATTAATGGAAATTTCGAGAAATTAAAAATTAAGCTACCGCCGCAAGCATTTTCGAACAGATAGCATCGTTTTCCAAATTAGATTCAATAACATCTTCAGCTTCGAGCAAGTCAATTTGTTGGTAAGCAGCAAATAAATTACCGAGTCTAGCCTCTGTAAGGGCGGGATATTGGTGTTTGAGTTGAAATAAATCCACTCCCGTAACGAAGTCTTTTGTATCTAACACTTTTTCTAAGGCTTGCGCTGCTTCTAGTTTTTGTGCTGTAGAATATCGCCATTTAAAAAAGGAAAACTTAGTCGTATAGGTTATTTTTTTGATTTTTCGATCTTCAAGTTCATTTAAATAACAGCGAAATAATTTATCAGTCACGATTTTTAAATTATTAGGTTTTTCGGCAAAATAGTCTTTATCAAAATAAATTAATAGTGGCACTGAGCAATTTACTATAATTTTATCTAATAATTCTTGGTCTGCGACAGTTTTTATTGACCAACATGCAAATTGCTCAAATATAAAATAAGCGGCTAAGTCCTGTATGGGCATTAAATCTTCATCATTTACAGAATGAGCGAGAAAATTTAAAGTATTTTTCATGAAAAAGGCGCTTCGAGCACAGGCGGAGCGGAAAATATAATTATCTTGGGTATCCTGTTCTTTTAACAAATCAATGAAGACATGGATTCCTAAGAGTTCAATATGATCGTCGATAAACCTTAATAGGGCATTGATGGGTGTTTGATCTGCTAGTTGTGAAGTGACTGACAAGACACTTGTATAGTAATCATAACGGCCACCAAAAAATATCGAATAGGATGCTTGTTTATCGTGAATTTTTTGAAAAACAAACTCTTTTATGGTGTCAGTACTAATAGGGCCAGGAGCAGTATTATCAGCTAAAAATGTCAATAGCAACTTAACTACTTCAGGTCGATGAGTGGCCGCAATCATTAATGCGTTACATCTATTTTGGTCATGAGCAAGAATCAATTCATTTATAAACTCAGGTAAAAAAATTTTAGGATTTTTTTGAATAAAATTTAGGATATGAGTTACAGCATCATATTGGTT
>DAIQAW010000083.1:0-5341 GCA_036781465.1 Candidatus Aquirickettsiella sp. | reverse complement strand
ACCTATCAGCGTCTTATTAAAATTATTTTTTATTTATTAAAAAGCTATCAACAAAATTTAGAAAATCTGACAAAGCGATTATGTCATCCGCAACAAAGAATCCAAAATGGATTTCAACGTTGCGATGAATTAGCACAACGCTTAAATCTAGGGATAAAAAATCAATTACAAATTTGCGAACAAAAAATTTTAGGCTTATCACGCACACTCCAAGCCATAAGTCCTTTAGCTAGCTTATCACGTGGATACGCGATTGTTAGCGATGCAACGAGCAAAAAAATTTTACGCAATAGCAAAGAAGTAAAATCTGGTCAAAAGATTATTACTAAGCTAGCTAAAGGTGAATTATTGTGTGAAGTCAAAGAATTACTTTAGCTTTTTTTGTTTTGGCTTGTAGTAAAAGCATTTTCGTCATTGCAGGCGCCGAAAAGACGCGCTAATCCAGTGATAAGCTTAATTTTTGGATGACCACGGTCTCACTAAAGTTTCGGCTTCGTCATGGGACCCATTATATGGTATGCAAATCATCTAGCTTTCTGTCGCTTCTGACATAGGTTCAGCGTAGCCACATTCCTTACGAGGGCAAACTTTTTCGGTCCCTCGACGTTTGGTTGTTTTAATCGTCATCACTGGCCAAGCACAACGGGGACATGCTTGTTCGATAGGTTCATTCCAAACTGCATAAGTACAGATAGGATAAGTAGAACAAGAATAAAAAATTTTACCATACCGAGATTTACGCTTAAGCAATGTTCCTTTATGACATTCAGGACATTCTATTCCTGTATCTGCTGGTTTTTCTAAAGGTTCTATATGTTTACATTTGGGGTAGTTACTACATCCAATAAATTTTCCATAACGACCAATCTTTATATGCAAAGCATGACCACAATCCGGACATAAACGACCTTGCACAACCTCAGGTTCACTAACTGTAGTAACCTCTCCCTCCATATTTCTAGTGTAATCACATTCCGGATAGCCTGAACACCCAATAAATCTACCTCGCTTACCTAAACGTATCGAAAGAGTTTTGCCACATTTCGGACAAGCTTCATCCAAAGCTTCTTGAGTCACATCTTTTCGTTGTACAGTCTCTTCAGTAGTTTCAATCAATGCTTTAAATGGAGTCCAAAAATCTTGTAGTAAAGGAACCCATTCTTTTTCTCCTCTCGAAATTTGATCAAGTTCATCTTCCAATCGCGCTGTAAAGGCATAATCAACATATTGCATAAAATAGCGAGTTAGAAATTTATTGACTATCCTACCGACATCAGTCGGCTTAAATCTTTTTTGATCCAGCGTGACGTATTCCCGTTGTTGTAAGGTTGAAATTATAGGCACGTAGGTTGAAGGTCGACCAATATCTCGTTCTTCTAAGGCCTTGACTAAACTTGCTTCGCTATAACGCGGCGGCGGTTCAGTAAAATGCTGCTCAGGGCTAATATTAATAAGATTAACTTGATCCCCTAGTTTCAAAGGAGGCAACATACTCTCTTCTTCAGGTTTAGCTTTATCATCTTCTAATGTCTTGGGTTTACTATCATCGTAGCTTTCTAAATAAACAGTCATAAAACCTGCATGTACGATAGTCGATCCATTGGCTCGGAAACAATGATCCTTAGCTGCATTTGCACTTAGGTCAACTGCTACTGTGTCAATAGTGGCATGAATCATTTGTGATGCTACCGCACGTTTCCAAATAAGTTCGTACAATTTAAATTGATCAGGGGCTAAATATTTTTTAAGTTGCTCAGGTGCATATTCCACATGGGTAGGTCGAATGGCTTCGTGGGCTTCCTGTGCATTCCGACTTTTAGTCCGAAAATGTCGAGGAGATTCGGGTAAATCTTTTTCTCCATAACGTTGTAAAATAAGTTCACGTATCGAAATTATAGCCTCATTGGATAAATGGACGGAATCCGTTCGCATATAAGTAATTAAACCAACTAAACCATCACCGACATCAATTCCTTCATAAAGTTGTTGTGCAAGACGCATCGTTCGCTGAGCTGTAAGCCCTAATTTACGGCCGGCTTCTTGTTGTAAAGTTGATGTGGTAAAAGGTGCTGCAGGATTACGTTTACGTTGTTTTTTCTCAACATTTATAACTTGTAAATAACCTTTTGCCAATTGCTGTAAATTATCTTTGACTGCAGTAGCTTGTTCTTCGGTAGTAATACTAAATTGATTAAGCTTTTCTTGTTGATATTGAATTAAACGTGCCGTAAAAAGTTTTTCGTCTGATTTATTATTAGCTGTAATAGTCCAATATTCTTGAGATTTAAAGGCTTCAATTTCTTCTTCGCGTTCAACAATTAATCGTAAGGCCGGACTTTGAACGCGACCCGCAGACAATCCGCGACGAACCTTTTTCCATAGTAAAGGTGATAAAGTAAAACCAACTAAATAATCTAACGCTCGGCGTGCTTGCTGTGCATTTACCAAATCCATAGCGATATGTCTTGGATTTTCTACTGCTGCTTTAACCGCTGATTTAGTAATTTCATGAAAAACGACACGATAAACTGGCTTGTTTTCCAGTAATTTTTTTTTCTTGAGAATTTCATAAATATGCCAAGCAATCGCTTCACCTTCACGATCAGGATCAGTCGCTAGATATAAGGCATCGGCTTGCTTAAAGGCTTTAATAATCATATCCATATGCTTAGCATTCTTTTCAATCAGAGCATATTGCATGGCAAAACCATGCTCTGGATTCACAGCACCTTCCTTAGGTATCAGATCACGGACATGACCATAGGAAGCCAAAATTTCAAAGTCTTTACCTAAATATTTCTTGATTGTTTTAGCCTTTGCTGGTGATTCTACAATCAATAGTTCTTTTGCCATTTTTTATTTCCTCACGTAGCCCCCAGGAACTACGTCAATATAACCTTGTAGTTGCAGCATCGATAAGCGAGCAAGCAGTTTATCGATCGTTAAGCCAGTTCTTGCCATCAAGATATCTATACTTGTCATTTCAAATCCAAAGCACTCTACAAGCTTTCTATCCTGTGAATCAAGTCTAGATATACTTTTCAGAATTGAATTTTTGTTTGTATTGCCATTTAATTCGCAATTTTGATGGTTATCAATCTCATAGTGCTTCATTGTAGGTAAAAAGGAGAGTCCTTGTATAATATCCGCACAACTCTCAACCAGTGTAGCCCCTTCTTTCAATAACGCATGACAACCTTGACTTAAAGGATTGCGAATAGAACCGGGAATAGCAAATACCTCTCGACCTTGGTCCAAGGCATAACGTGCAGTGATTAATGACCCACTCCGCAACGTTGCTTCTACCACGATAACACCTAAACTCAAACCACTAATTATCCTATTTCGCCTAGGAAAATACTCTGCCTTGGGTGAGGAGTAAGGAAAAAATTCAGAAATCAACACCCCTCCTTTTTCCAAAATATCTAAAGCTAAGGATTGATGACAAACTGGATAAATATATTCTAAACCACTCCCTAATACAGCTACTGTTATTCCTTTGTTTAACAAAGCTCCTTGATGTGCTGCACCATCAATACCCCTTGCCAATCCACTGATAATAATAAATCCAAGAGCATTTAATTCGTTTGCTAGTTGATGAGCAATCTCTAAGCCCGTATGGGTAGGGTTGCGAGCCCCCACTATGGCCAAGGCATGTTGCTGCCGTTGCAAAAAAGATAACTCCCCCTTAACAAATAAAATTAATGGTGGAGAAGAAATTTCGTGCAATAATGCCGGATAATGTAAGTCATCCCAATGTACAATATAACATTGTGGTTGCTCTTCCCAACGTAAACAACGCTCTACAATTTTCCAATCTGGTTTTAGTAAATTACTAGCTAATTTTGGATTGACCCCTGCAGCAAGCAATTCTTCATGCGAGGCTAATAAGATTTGTTTGGGAGTCTTAAATTTTTTTAAGAGCATCGAAACTGTGCTAAAACCACAATGCGGAACGGTATATAGGGCTAACCAATATCCTATTTCACTTAAAGTCAAATCCATGAGCTTGTATTTTAATTAGTCAATCTACAAATTTAAGTGTCTCATCTTAGCGTAAGTATTTTCAAGAGGGGTATACTACTTGTAAGGATGAGAATTTTACCTGCTTGATATATACTCTATTTCGATAAATGAGTGAAAAGACCATATATCCACAACAATTGGATTTTTGCAAAGCCCTTCAATAATGAAGCAACCACAGTGTATTTAGATACATGAGGATTGCGAATTAAGCGAGAACATAGACAAAAAGTTCAAGTGCGATGAAATGAATATTAAGATTATTGTTTATAACGACTTATACTCGCCTCAATTTCAATTCTTGCTTGTTCAGGTCCTACCCAACCTGTCACTTTCACCCATTTTCCAACTTCTAAATCCTTATAATGTTCAAAGAAATGTTGGATACTTTGTGTGAGTTGTTCCGGTAAATCTTGCCAAGTTTTTACTTGGTGATATAGTGAAGATAATTTATCAATAGGCACAGCTAAAATTTTCGCATCGATGCCTGATTCATCTTCCATCTTTAACATTCCAATAGGTCGGCAACAGATCACACAACCGATTAACAATGAGAAAGGGGCTACTACCAAAACATCAACGGGATCACCATCTTCTGATAAAGTGGAAGGGACATAACCGTAATTACAAGGATAGTACATGGCTGTGCCTAAAAAACGATCAACACGTAATGCACCTGTTTCTTTATCTACCTCATATTTAATCGGGTCACTATGGCTAGGGATTTCTATCACTACATTTATTTCATCGGGGACTTTTTTTCCTGGACCTAATTTTACAAGCGCATTCATAATTTTATATTCCTAAAATTCTATTTTTATCACATAATATACGGATAGCTATTTAGTTTGAGATAGACTGCGTAATGAAGCAACCGAAGTGTATTAATATACGGATTGCAAAGTGAGAAGCAACTCAGTCAAAAATCAAAGTGCCAGAGTATAATAAACAAACTTTACGACTAAGACTAGCCCAGTTAATAAGGCTTATTATGGACTGTATTTTCTGCAAAATTATTAAAAAAGAACTCCCCGCTGAAATAACCTATCAAGATGAAGATATTATTGCCTTTAATGACAGACACCCATGTGCCCCTATTCATCAATTAATTGTGCCTAAAAAGCATATTGCAACTCTTAATGATCTGACAGAGAATGATACGCTGCTGGCAGGAAAAATATTACAAATAGCCCGTCATCTAGCTAAAAAAGAAAATATTGCTCAATCTGGATATCGAACAATTTTTAATTGTAATAAAGATGGTGGACAAGAAGTTTTCCATTTACATCTACATCTTTTAGGCGGTAGACCGCTGCAT
>DAIQAW010000082.1:0-5351 GCA_036781465.1 Candidatus Aquirickettsiella sp. | reverse complement strand
GTTAAATTCAAACGATACTTTAGTAAATTAGTTAAATGATATTAAGAATCATTCCTATTTAAAGGCGAGATAATAACCAAGAAAGCTTGAATCATCAAGAGAATTTTTTGTAGCGGGCAAAAATGATAAATATTTCTCATGCAATGCAATAATTGAGCTATATAAGTTTGGTAAGCTGGATTCATTATGAATAATATCATCTACTCGTTTAATACTTTCTGTAACTGATATTTGTGCGGCTAAAATGGCATCAATTTGGTTTTTTTCCAAAAGATCGCGTTCGTGTGCGCGTTGAATTTGCAACTTTCGTGAGGCGGTGACCAATAAAATACGATTTAATTTGATATAATCATCAGTAGAAGGTTTTTCCTTGCGTAAAATAGACGTTCTTCCTTCTAATAATAACGGTATCACTAGTAAACAGTATATGCCTGTAGCTTTTTTTATGGCTACTTGAATTGCTCGATATATTAATGGATGTAGTAAACATTCTAACCATTCTCGATCTTTAGGATGAGCAAAAATAATTGCTCGTAGTTTATCTCGATCGATAACTGCATTTTCTTTTAAAATGCTAGCGCCAAAACGTGCAATTAATTGATCTCGGATTTTCAAAGAATTATCTATAAGTTCCCGACCAATTTGGTCGGCATCGATAATACTTACTCCCAATTCAGCAAAAAAACGAGCAACCGTAGACTTGCCGCTTGCAATTCCACCTGTTAACGCTACAGTGAACACGCTGGAAAATTAATGCGTAATAATAGAATTCGAAGAATTTTCTTTTTTCCTACTACCGCTTTTATCTTCCTGTTCTTGCATTTGTTGGGCATACAACGCTTCAAAATTAACAGGCGCCAAGTAGAGAGGTGGAAAACCCGCACGGCCAACCAAATCTGATACCGCTTCTCTAGCATAAGGGAATAAAATAGTGGGGCAAGTTATACTCATTACTTGATGGTTTTGCTCTTCAGTGAATCCCTTTAGCGTAAAAAGACCTGCTTGTTTTATCTCAACCAAAAATAAGGTTTTATCTTTTGTCTTTGCTGTCACAGTGATTTGTAAGACGACTTCATGATTATCGGCACCGATATCACTTGTATTCATAGTAAACTGCAAATTTAATTCCGGTTGCCATTCTTCTTGAAAAGCTTGAGGGGAATGGGGAGTTTCTAGTGACAAATCTTTAACATAAACACGCTGAATAATAAATTCAGGTTGTTGCGTAGGCTTGTTTGGTTGATTCATAAATTACTCGTCTTTTAGTAAGGTATCTAATTCTCCAGAGGTAGCTAATTTTGATAAATCATCAAATCCTCCGATAGATTCATTGTTAATAAATATTTGAGGTACTGAACGTCGTTTACTTAATTTCACCATTTCAGCCAGTTTATTTGCATCTTTATCAACTTGAATTTCTTCATACTTAACTCCTTTTTTATTCAGTAATTCTTTAGCATCTGCGCAATAAGGACAACCTGGAGTAGTATATATCACTACTTTTTGCATAAACACCTCTTTATAGTAACTCGAAGATTTAGCTTTTAATAATGGGTAAAACAGCGTTTTGCCAGCTCATCATCCCACCTTTGAGATGGAAACATTTTGCAAACCCTGCGTTTTTTAATAGTCTACCAATTTTATGGTGTGATTGCCCCTGGCTATAGTTAATGATAATAGGCCTTTCTCGATATGAGTCAAGTTCACTTAGTCTAACTTTGAGCTCAGAAAAAGGGATATTAATAGACTCAGCGATATGTCCTTTTTTAAAACTAAGCGCATCACGAACATCTAAAAAAATCGCATCTTCTCGGTTAACCTTAAAAATAGCTTCTTGGACACTAAGAGGCAACGTACCGGTTAGCTTAGCATGTAATTCAAAAGTCAGTAATAAAATTAAAATTACAAAAAAAACTAGCCATAGCTCCCAATGGTGAAAACTAAATTCAATAAACTGCTGCATTTTCTTTAACCTTTATGATATTTATCTTATCTTAGATACGCTAGTCTAGCGAAATTTAATACCCATCGCTATACTCTCTTACATTTTAATATTGAGAAATTGATTTTATGCCTACCCAAATAGAAAATCAGCATCCAATAGGCTTAATAAATAAGCAAGAAGATTATAAAAATTTGTTAACGGAATTGATGTACATGGCGAAAAAACATGGAGTTATTCAAACTGAGGCTAGCATTAGCCATGATACTGGTTTTTCAGTCACTGTTCGCAATCAAGAAGTTGAAACAATTGAACATAATCGGAATAAAAGTTTAGGAATAAATGTCTATTTTGGTCGCAAAAAAGGTTCTGCAAGTACATCAGATTTTAGCTCTCAAGCCATTAAAAGTACTTTTGAAGCAGCATGTCATATAGCACGGTTTACTACTGAAGATTTTTTTAATGGCCTAGCTGAGTCTCAATTTTTAGAAAAAACGCCCCCTAATTTAGACCTTTATCATCCTTGGTCAATCGATCCCCAAAATGCTATTGCACTAAGTAAAGAATGCGAAGCAAATGCGCTCGCTATAGACAAGAGATTAACATTTTCAGAAGGAGTCAGCTTATCTACTCAGGAAGCTATTTATGTTTATGCAAACAGTAACGGGTTTCTAGCAGGATATCCTAGCTCGTTGCATAATATTTCTTGTAATCTCATAGCAAAAGATAAAATGGGTATGCAGCGGGATGGTAGCTTTACAATAAATCGTAAACCAGATCAACTACAATCGATTGAAAAATTAGCCAAAGAAGCTGCTGATAATACCGTTAAACGTCTAAGTGCAAAACGTATTTCAACCTGCCAAGTACCCGTAATTTATCATTCAGAAATCGCCTCTGGCTTGATTAGAACTTTTCTTGAGGCGATTTCAGGTGGAACACTTTATCGCAATGCTTCTTTCTTAGTCGACCATATCGGAAAATCCGTTTTTGCTAAGAAAATCTCTATTTATGAAAAGCCTCATTTGCTGAGTGCTTTAGGAAGTGCTCCTTTTGATGATGAAGGAGTACGTACTAACGATCGTGTTTTAATTGATGAGGGGATTTTATGCGGATATTTATTAAATAGTTATTCAGCCAGAAAACTCGGCCTGCAAACAACGGGAAATGCGGGTGGGTTTCATAATATTTTGCTAAAAACAAGTCAATTTAGGCTTAATGATCTATTGAAACAAATGGAGAAAGGCTTATTAGTCACTGAGGTTATGGGACAAGGTATTAATTTGGTAACTGGCGATTATTCTCGTGGCGCAGCTGGTTTTTGGGTTGAAAATGGAGAAATTTTATTTCCTGTGGAAGAGATAACTATTGCGGGTAATTTAAAAGATATGTATCAAAATATTGTGGCTATAAGCAATGATATTAATCATAAAAGCACTATTCAAACGGGCTCAATCTTATTAGAAAATATGATGATTGCAGGCATGCAAAACCATCAATAAATCAATAAATTATTTATATAAGCTCTCAGCAATTAGTTTTTAGCAAAAACACCTCGAGAATAAAGTAACCGGAGTATATTCAAGATATATGAAGAGAATTGCGAATTGAGCGCTAATACAGAAAAAATTCAAATGCAAAGAGTATCTAAGTTGGTTCTGTGATAGACCATACACTTATACCATCTAAAGTACCGAGTGATAAATAGGTTTTTAAATAATCTTGAAAAAAAACATCTAATACTTTCCCTGCTTTTGATGAAGCCATACGGCAATAAAGCTGGCCATTATTCCAAATAGCAAAGCCCATATGCAATACATTCATAGGAGTGCCTATTCGAGAACTTAGATAAGAATCATGACCGACAAAAAAGATTAAACTGCCACTAGGAATTCTTTGCCTCAATTCAGAATTTTGTAACAAATCATAGACTGAAATATAAGAAATACTTACATTTTTACTTCCATATAAGCCCGCACCTTCTTTTAATTGAGACAATCGCGCTTCTTTTTCTTGGGGGCTTAAATAAGAAATTTGAATTCTATCAGTAGTTAAACAACGATACCAATTTCGCAAATTAATTTGAGTTCTACTAACATTAGTTTTTCGACCTGCAATTAAATAACTTAACTCCTGAATATATCCATTTCTTTTATTATTGGGAATCCAATCAGCACTGGGAAAATGATTACGTTGAGTAAAACTCACATTACCTTGTTTATAACGAATTTGATTGATTTTGTTTCTAAAGTCTGGAAGGCTCCTGGCTAGTACTAGAGCCATAACCGTATCAACATAGGTTTCACAATCAAAATAATCAAATCGATATAAAGGGTTTTGATCGTATTTTCCATTGCCCCCTTCACCCAGCGCCCCTTCTAAATAAGGAGTATTTAATAATGCAGCACTTTGAATTTCAATTCGTCGCTGAATTGGATAATTCTGGTTTAATGAAATCAATTGATTGACGATTTCATCGTTAATCTGTGTACCGGCAAAACTTAAAGAAATAAATAAAAAATAGAGTACAATGAGATTATAAAGAAGTT
Organism: Candidatus Aquirickettsiella sp.; assembly: GCA_036781465.1. Lineage (GTDB taxonomy): Bacteria > Pseudomonadota > Gammaproteobacteria > Diplorickettsiales > Diplorickettsiaceae > Aquirickettsiella. The sequence continues at coordinate 860 of DAIQAW010000082.1, read as the reverse complement.
GACACCCCCTTATCACCCCTCTTCACCGAACCTATCGGTAACTAATTTTTCAAGCACCGTCAAGGCTGCGGCTTCATCTTCTCCCTGAACGATGACTTCGACCGGACTTCCTTGCCGGGCTGTAAGCCCCATCACTTCTAAAATACTCTTTCCATCTACTTGTTTCCCATTACATTTGAGTGTAATTTGACTAATAAAACATCTTGCGATTTTGACCCACTTCATAGAAGCACGTGCATGTAATCCCAATTTGTTATTTATCGTAATAATTTTACATATCATATAATGAGGAAACTAATCCTCTATTTTTCCTCTATACTAAAACTTTCGCCACATCCGCAGGCAGCCGTTTGATTTGGGTTAATGAATTTCAGCGTACCATTAAGTCCATTTTGTACATAATCGATACAAACTCCCTTTAAGATAGGGAAGCTCAATCGATCAACAAAAACAACTAAATCGTTATCAATAGAAAATTTTAAATCTTCAGCATGTAAGTTATCTACATAATCCACTACATACGCAAAACCTGAGCAACCAGAACGCTTAATACTCAAACGAAAACATTTCCCACGTACTTGTTTAGCCAAGATCTTTTTAATATGTTTAATCGCAGAAGGAGTTAAATAAAGCTGCCCCTCCTTACTTTTATTTTGAGCAGGGTCGTAGATAGGAACATTAACTTGTGTCATAAATCCCATATTACCACTTAATAAGTTAGGTAACAAAGGAGTGGGCTTAGTCGCTCTTCAAATTAGGGTAAATATATAAGAATTTTGTAGTTATTTTACCTACGACGAGACATAGAGAGCACAAAGTGCGAAGTCAAGGAGCCCGCGATAGGCGCGCGTTGACGGGCG
>DAIQAW010000081.1:0-5488 GCA_036781465.1 Candidatus Aquirickettsiella sp. | reverse complement strand
AACATAACTATAATTCTATTATAGGAGAAGATGTTGGCTTTCAGCTTAGCTATGAAGGACCTAATACGAGTAAACCATTTTGTATTTTTGATCATAATATTAATGTGGTTGTTTTAAAACCCTCTGGGGGAACTACAGCCAGAGAAGCTGTGCTAATGTTAATAAATGGAGAGCTTGATAACGGATTAAAAGAATGTGGAATTTTGCTTGAAGATGACCCAAATCTAACACAGTTTAAGGGCGAACCTTCTAAGAACTTTAAAAAATTAGCGCTTGAAAATAGTACATTCAATACACAAATGTGGAAAAAATCTGCAGAGATTGTATCTAGTGAAATAAAAATGAGCAAAAAGCAAAAAAGGTCATTAAAAAGAGTTTATGGTAAACAAGGACAAGAACAAATGAATTCAATCATATCTGATAAAAAACCTTATTATCAGATATGATTTTACAGCAACTACAGATGATAAATTATTAGGCCTAATAATAGCCTAATGTTTTTATTTTTTTCGAATCTGTAATGATAACTCTTTTAATTGTTGTTCGGAAACTGGACTTGGCGCACGCGTTAATGGACAACTCGCTGTCTGGGTTTTTGGAAAAGCGATGACATCCCGTATGGATTTCGCTCCAGTCATCAACATCATCAAGCGATCCAAACCAAATGCCAACCCACCATGCGGCGGACAACCAAATTTAAGCGCTTCAAGCAAGAAGCCAAATTTTTCTTTCTGTTCATCTTCATTAATATTTAACAAATCAAACACCACCGATTGCAAATGCACATCATGAATACGTATTGAACCGCCTCCAATTTCACAGCCATTTAATACCATATCGTAAGCTCTGGATAAGCATGATCCAGGATTAGCTTGTAACTCAGCCGCATTGTTAACTTTAGGCGCAGTAAAAGGATGATGTAAGGCTTGCCAACGTTTTTCTTGTGCATCGTATTCAAATAAGGGAAAGTCCACTACCCATAAAGGCGACCATCCATCCTTAACACAATTAAAGTCATAACCCAATTTGACACGTAAAGCACCCAAGGATTCACTGACCATTTTTGCTGCGCCAGCGCCAAAGAAAATAATATCGCCACTTTCTGCCCCAACACGTTGTAATATGGCCTCGACTGTTGCTTTTGGAATAAATTTCAAGATCGGCGACTGCAGACCTTCCAGTCCCAATGCGCGATCGAGAACTTTTATATACGCCAAACCTTTAGCGCCAAAGATAGCAACGTATTGCGTATACTCTTCAATGGCTTTACGACTTAAATCCCCACCTTTGGTAATACGCAATGCAGTTACTCGTCCTTGCGTATCATTCGCCGGCTCCGAAAAAACTTTAAACTCGATGTCTTTAACCAAATCAGCAATATCAACTAATTCAAACGGAATACGTAAATCGGGTTTATCACTGCCATAACGTTGCATCGCTGTTGCGTAAGTCATGCGTGGAAAAGGATTGGGTAAATTCACATCCAATAATTCTTTGAATAAATGACGAATCAATGCTTCATTGAGTGTTTGGATATCCTCTTCATCACAAAAGGACATTTCCATATCCAGCTGCGTAAATTCAGGTTGTCGATCGGCACGTAGATCTTCATCGCGAAAACAACGTACGATTTGGTAATACCGATCAAATCCGGACATCATCAATAACTGCTTAAATAATTGTGGTGATTGCGGCAACGCATAAAATTCACCGAGATGAACGCGACTCGGTACCAAATAATCACGAGCTCCCTCGGGTGTCGCTTTCGTTAACATAGGTGTCTCTATGTCTAAAAATCCTTTTTCATCAAAAAAACGCCGTATCAATTGCATAACATGTGTCCGCAAGCGAAAACGTTCTTGGACTTCTGGTCGGCGTAAATCCAGATAGCGATAACGTAAGGCGACTTCCTCACTCACCGGTGTATAGGCATCGATAGAAATCGGTAAGGGTGCTGAAGTATTTAAAATAATAAGTTGGGTCGCTTGTGTTTCAACCGTTCCAGATTTTAAATGAGCATTCTCGGTGCCTTTCGGACGCAAGCAGACTTTTCCACTAATTTGCACTACATATTCGTTACGCAATGTTTCAGCTTTTTTAAATAACTCAGGCTGATCTGGATTAAATACTACTTGTAGTAGACCAGTACGATCGCGACAATCAATAAAAATGATGCCACCATGATCGCGGCGATGGTGTACCCAACCACAGACTTGAATAGTTTCATTGACTAAGTTTTGGTTTATTTGCTGACTATAATGTGTTCTTTGCATAATATACTCTTCGCACTTGACATTGTCTGTGTATCGCGCAGATCGCAATCCTCATGTATCACAAATTCCGGTTGCTCATTATCGCGGCGCCTTGCCAAAAACTCAATTGCTATGAGGATATTTTTAATTTAAGAGGATTTTTCATCCGATTTATCCGATTTGCTGGTTTTTTCTGTAGGTTTTGCAGTGATAGTGTCTTTGTTTTTTGTCTCAGCTGCATTATGGATTTCTTTATTCTTCTCTGCTGGTTTACTTGCATCCTCCGTTTTAGCTTTTTCTGCGCTATCCACTTTTTTAGCCGGTGGATTTTTAAAGTCCGTCACATACCATCCACTGCCCTTTAAATGAAAAGCCGCTGCTGAAACCAATTTCTTCAGTGCAGGTTCTTTACAGACCGGGCAATCAGTCAAAGGTTCTTCACTAAAGCTTTGTATCGTATCAAAAGTATGCCCGCAAGCCTTACATTGATATTCATAAATTGGCATAGGTACCTCAATTATTTTTGCATTCATTTAAATTTTGTGCTCAAACCGACAACCAGCAAAAAATACTAACCCATTTCTTACAGTGTCGCGACATTAACCGGCATTTTAATCCAGTGTTTACAGTTTGGCCAGCAGGATCGCTTATCTTTCGGCGATTAGGCATTCAATTTGTAGCCTTTTTTAAAATTCTCAATCATGTTGAGATTTTTGTTAAGTAAAGTAGTATTATTGCTTAATTTTTCCTGACAGATAAAATAGTTGTATTTATTAGATCTATAATGATCATTGATCAGGTAGACATTTTCGTAACTTATATTCCATATTTTTTCTATATATCTCCTGTTATTTTGATACCTTCTTTTAAACGTAATATATCTTTTTGCATACGTCCAAAAATTTCCATTTCAATTACCTGATAGATTTAAGAAACAATGCTAACCAGGTAATTCCAACAAAGCTAGAATTTCTCAAAAATAACGGCTTGGTTTTGCAGAGGGTTTATTCTAGTGTAAGCTTTATACTAGAACTGATTTTTTTAGGTTACCACTATGCGCAGTAGTCATCTCTATTTACCTACACTCAAAGAAGCACCGGCCGATGCCGAAGTCAAAAGCCATCAACTGATGTTGCGCGCGGGTATGATTCGTAAATTAGCTTCTGGAATTTATACCTGGTTACCATTAGGTTTACGTGTGCTACGCAAAGTCGAAAAAATCGTACGCGAAGAAATGAATCGTATCCATGGTCAAGAAATATTGATGCCCAATCTGCAACCGGCTGAGCTTTGGCAAGAATCGCAACGATGGGATGCGTATGGGCCAGAATTACTGCGTATTACTGACAGGCATCAACGTTGGTTTTGTTTTGGCCCTACACATGAAGAGGTCATTACCAGTTTAGTACGTAACGAAGTACGTAGTTATAAACAACTCCCACTCATTTTTTATCAAATACAAACTAAATTTCGTGATGAAATTCGTCCACGTTTTGGAGTCATGCGCGCGCGTGAATTTATTATGAAGGACGCTTATTCTTTTCATCGCGATAAAGCTTCATTGGCGGAAACCTATCAGATCATGCATGATAGTTATTGTCGAATTTTCACACGCTTAGGATTAAAGTTTCGTGCAGTATTAGCCGATACCGGTAACATTGGAGGCAGTCAATCCCAAGAGTTTCAAGTATTGGCACAAACTGGAGAGGATCAAATTTTTTATAGCGATAGCAGTGATTATGCCGCAAATGCTGAACTTGCAGAAAGTTTAGTTATCGATCAACGCCCTGCTCCTACAGCTGTGCTCGAGAAAGTAAAAACACCCGGGACTAAAACAATTGCCAAAGTGTGTGAATTTTTAAAAAAAAATCCACAACATTGTGTCAAGTTATTAATCGTAAAAGGAAAGGAACATCCTTTAATTGGTCTTATACTCCGCGGTGATCACGAATTAAACCCCACTAAGTTGGCAAAAATAACCGAGATTGCACATCCACTCACATTGGCCGAAGAAACAGATATCTTAGCTTTAACTGGAGTCCCTATTGGTTATTTAGGTCCAATTAATTTATCAATACCGTTAATTGTCGATCGATCCGCAGCAGTACTAGCCAATTTTGTCTGTGGTGCTAATGAAGAAGGATTTCATTACATCAACGTTAATTGGGAACGTGATTGTCCACTTCCCCCTACAGCGGATTTACGCCAAGTGCAAGTCGGTGATCCGAGTCCGGATGGAAAAGGACATTTAAAAATGGAGCGAGGCATTGAAGTGGGACATATTTTTCAACTTGGTAATAAATATAGTCTCGCAATGGGTGCCACCTTTACCATTGAAGATGGGAGTTTACTGCCGATGGAAATGGGATGTTATGGCATTGGTGTATCACGTATCGTCGGTGCCGCTATCGAACAAAACCATGATGAACAGGGTATCATTTGGCCCGACGCCCTGGCTCCGTTTCAAGTGGCGATAATACCGATTGCTTATCACCGATCTGAACGGGTAAAACAAGCCACCGATGCCCTTTATCTACAACTGAGCGAGGCAGGCATGGATGTTTTATTAGATGATCGCGCAGAACGTCCTGGTTTACTGTTTGCTGATAATGATCTGATTGGCATTCCGCATCGTTTGGTCATCAGTGAAAAAACTTTACAAGATAAAGTGGTTTCCTACAAAGCCCGAACTGAAAAAAATGAGCAATACCAACCCTTCACAACATCTTAAATTTTTTGCAAAAAAAGTTAACTTTATAAAAAATGTTCAATAATATAATCAGTAAAAACTACTAACATTTTTTATTTAATTAAAACGGGGAAAAGTAAGTGAACTATTGGCTAATGAAATCTGAACCCACCTGTTTTAGCATACAGGATCTAGCTAAGCGTCCTCAACAAACTGAACCCTGGGATGGTGTACGAAATTATCAAGCACGAAATTTTTTGCAAGCGATGAAAAAAGGCGATCTGGCTTTTTTTTATCATTCGAGTTGTCCTACGCCAGGTATTGTTGGCATAATAAAAATAGTGAATACCGCTTATCCCGATAAAACCGCTTTGCAGGTAGATGATCATCATTATGATCCTAAAAGCTCAATGTGTAAGCCACGTTGGGTTAGTGTTGATGTACAATTAATACGAATTTTTAAATCGATTATTTCTTTAGAAGATTTAAAAAATCAGACTGCACTAAAAAAATTGCGTTTATTACAAAAAGGAAACCGATTATCGGT
>DAIQAW010000080.1:0-5504 GCA_036781465.1 Candidatus Aquirickettsiella sp. | reverse complement strand
TTATTAGAGTTTACTATTTAATCGATAATACGATTTAATGTCAATTTATTAGGAATAACCTGCGCAAATACAAAAAAAATTATTCACTAAATAGCTTATTGTTATCCAAAATAATATGACACGCCGAGTGAATAAAAATCATTGCTCGGTACATGATTACTGCCCCCCATTTTTTGAATGCGATTCCAAGAAAATTCGATAGGAACATTCGGTTTCAGTGCGTAACTGATGCCTAAGCCAAACGTCGGTTCTAAAGTTTTAGCATAGCTATTCATGGTTCCAGAATAAGATGGATTAAAGGTAGATACAGCCCCTTGTGCATTAGGTCGTAGATAAGCAATACCTAATTTTGCGTAGAGTGCTAATTTACAGGTGACCGGGAGTATGCCTTTTGCAGTTAAGTCAAATGCACTGGATTTAGTCGATGCATTGGCGATGTAATTATTAGTACCGATTGACGTGTTGGAGTTGCTAAAATGACGATAACCAAACTCCATCGCCCAATATTGATCAAATTGATAACCAAAACTGAGACGATACGTTAACAAAATATTATTCAGACCGGGTAAGGGTATGGATGAAGTTCCATTATTGATGGTTACTAAATCAGTGGTATTGATATGATTATTGGCATAACCCAACTGAGCACCCGCATAAAAACCTGGCATTTCAGCTTGCGCGTTGGGTGTGATACTGAAAATAGCGCTAGCGAGTAGTAAGGTACTTGTACTTCTTTTTAACATAATGCTTCCTAATAAAAGTTTAACGAGTTAAAAATAGTTTAGCAAAATTATGTTTTGCAGATAACAGTAAACTACATTTTCAAATACCAATGCATTAGCCAAAATAATACGCCAAACCGATAGAATAAAAGTCGGTGCTGGGTGTGTTGTTACCGCCTCCGACACTTTGGATGCGTGTCCAGGCTAAATCGATAGGTACAAATGGTGTAACATCATAACTAAGACCGAGACCGAAGCTGGGGTACCAACTATCAGAATAACCTAGATAATTATAGCCATTCACAACAGCAGAACCATTGGCTTTAAGATACGCTAAACCTAATTTGGCATAAAGATTCACATTACTCGAAATAGGTAACATCGGTTTCGCCATAAAATCGATGGCTTTTTCACTTAAAGAAACATTGGCGCCTGGCACGCCACCGACCCCAGAAAAATCGACATCTGAAAAACGGGTGTAACCAATTTCAAAAGCGACATTTTGATTAAATTGATAGCCGCCGGCGATGCGACCTGTGAAAGCCATTTTACTGTTAATAGAAAGTGCAGCGGCATTGCTGGCTTCTTGATGGGTGTCGGCTGTGCCGAGCTGGCCTAAGAGATAAAATCCAGGAATTGATGCGCTGGCTAGAACGGGAAAACTAAAAGAAAAAATGAAAAGTATCTTTGTCCTGACTTTTTTCAACATGAACAACTCCTTGTGAATGAAGATGTCCTATTATACGATAGATTGTATGAACACCCTACCGCGCTGGCGAGCTTATTTCACCTTGCTACGTTTACATCAACCGATTGGAATATTTTTATTGTTATGGCCTGCGTTATGGGCATTATGGGTTGCACGTGGGGGCGCAGTAGATTTTAAAATCCTTGTTTTATTTATAATTGGAGCAGTGCTCACGCGGTCCTTGGGTTGTGTGATGAATGATATCGCCGATAGAAATCTGGATGGTTTTGTGACAAGAACACGACACAGACCTTTAGCGACAGGCGCAGTGAGTTTGCAAGAAGCCGTGTTGATATTAATTATTCTGACATTATTAGCGTTTCTTGTAGTCTATCAATTAAATCGTTTAAGCATAGCATTGGCGGTAATCGCTGCAGGAATGATTGCACTTTATCCGTTTACCAAACGTTATATTGCCTGGCCGCAGTTATTTTTAGGCATCGTATTTGGCGCATGGCCTATCTTAATAGCTTTTGCTGCAGAAACTGGAAAAATACCGAGCATGGCTTGGTTGTTGTTTTTAGCTGCTTATGTTTGGTGTGTCGCTTATGATACCATTTATGCCATGGTGGATAGAGAGGATGATAAGCAAGTAGGCATTAAATCCAGTGCTATTGCTTTGGGCCCTCACGATGTGAAGTTTATTGCCGCGCTAGAATGCGGTTTTGTTTTGTTATTAAGTATCGTCGGCTTCTGCTTAAAGTTGGGCATAGTTTATTATGTGATGTTGGCGTTAGTAATTGGCTTATTTATTTATCAACATTATTTAATTAAAGATCGAAAACCTGAAGCATGTTTTAAAGCTTTTTTGAATAATGCATGGATAGGTGGTTTGATATTTTTAGGATTTTTTTTTGGTATGCACGGTTGATGAAAGAGAGGGGTTTTGATGAAAACCAAAGTTATTTATCCCGGTACTTTTGATCCGATGACTAACGGTCATGTCGATTTAGTACAACGTGCAGCACAGCTTTTTGCAACGGTTATTGTTGCTGTGGCTAAAAGTCCCAGTAAAGCGCCGGTATTCTCTGTCGATGAACGTATTGCTTTAGCACAAGAGGTGTTAAAAGACTTAAACAATGTACAGGTGCATGGATTTGATGGTTTGCTCATTAACTGTGCTAAGGAATATAATGCGCGGGTTATTCTGCGTGGTTTGCGTGCAGTGTCTGATTTTGAGTATGAATTTCAATTGGCGAGTATGAATCGAAAAATGATGCTAGATTTAGAAACCTTATTTTTAACCCCCGCCGAGCAACACTCCTTTATTTCGGCTAATTTAGTCAGAGAAATTGCCAATCTTGGCGGCAATGTGGCACAGTTTGTACCGGCAGTGGTTGCCGAGGCTTTACAAAACAAATATAAGAAAACAATAAGCTGAGATCCGGTATGGCTTTGTTAATAACCGATGATTGTATAAATTGTGATGTCTGCGAACCCGAATGCCCGAATGAAGCCATCATTCAGGGTGAATTTATCTATGAAATTAAGCCGAATAAATGTACCGAGTGTGTAGGTCATTTTGATGCTCCGCAATGTGTTGAGGTGTGTCCTGTCGCTTGTATTGTTGTTAATCCCGAGCATAAAGAAACTCCAGAACAATTGTTAATAAAATATCGAGGCTTAGTAGTCAATCCTTAATACAAAAAACGCCAGTTGTTTTTTCGACCATCAGACCGCATAATATGCGTCTTTTAGAATTGCTTATATAAGAGGGCCATCATGGCAGTCCAAAAATCACGTAAATCTCGCTCCAAAAGAAACATGCGTCGGGCGCATGATGCATTAACTTTGCCGGCTATTTCCATTGATGCAACCAGTGGAGAAACGCATATTCGTCACCATGTCACCAAAGATGGCTATTATCGTGGAAAAAAGGTATTAAGAGCTAAGGAATAACACCTTAAAATGTCTCGTTATACTCTGGCTATAGATGCTATGGGAGGCGACTACGGTCCCTCCGTGATAGTTCCCGCTGTGCTTTTAGCGTTACAGGAAGAGCCACAGCTACATATTATTCTTGTTGGTGATTTGAATGAGTTGCAAAAGCAGCTAAAACTGATAAAAACTAAGCCTGCAGCGAGTCAATTGACGTTACACGGGACTACTCAGGTCGTATTGATGGACGAACCTCCGGCTTTAGCACTGCGCAATAAAAAAGATTCTTCAATGCGCGTCGCGATTAATTTAGTTAAAGAAGGCGAAGCGCAGGCCTGCGTAAGCGCTGGCAATACCGGCGCATTGATGGCGACCGCGCGTTTTGTATTGAAAACCATCCCCGGCATCGATAGACCGGCTATCAGTGCCATGCTCCCTACCATGAAAGAACAAACTAAAGTACGCGTTTTAGATTTGGGCGCGAATGTGGATACAGAGGTTGAACATCTACTGCAATTTGCCGTTATGGGTTCGGTATTAAGTTCTGAGATCGACAATATTCCCAGTCCGCGTGTGGCCTTATTGAATATTGGCGCTGAAGAAATTAAAGGGAATGAGCAAGTTAAAAAGGCCGCTGAATTATTGAAGAATGCGCATATCAATTATATTGGTTACATCGAAGGCGATGAGATTTATCAAGGTTTGGCAGATGTCATCGTCTGTGATGGTTTTGTCGGCAATGTAGCATTGAAAGTGACAGAGGGTGTGGCAAAATTAATGGGTCACTATATTAAATTAGCGTTTAATCGTAATTGGTTTTCGCGTCTCTCCGGATTAATGGCTTTACATGTATTAAAAGGATTACGTAAACAATTTGACCCAGCCCATTATAACGGTGCAAGCTTAGTCGGTTTGCGCGGCATTGTGATTAAAAGTCATGGTAGTGCCAATATATTGGCTTTTAAAAATGCGATTAATGAAGCGATCTTAGAAGTACAAAAAAATATCCCTGAACGTATAAGAGAACAAGTGACCGGTTTATTGAAGGAATCTGAACAGTCTTTATGAAATATTCACGTATTGCAGGCACAGGTAGTTATTTACCGGAAAGAATATTAACGAATGCCGAACTTGAGAAGATGGTAGCTACCACGAATGAGTGGATAGTTGAACGTACTGGCATACGTGAGCGTCATATTATTGGTCCTAACGATAGCACAGCGAGCATGGCCACTGCAGCGGCTAAAAATGCTTTGGAAGCAGCTAAGTTATCGGCTAAAGAGATACAATTAATTATTGTTGCTACGAGTACACCCGATAAATTTTTTCCTAGCACCGCCTGTTTAGTTCAAGCGGCATTGGGGGAAGATGGTTGTCCGGCCTTTGATATTGTAGCGGCCTGTGCCGGCTTTAATTATGCATTGAGTGTTGCGGATCAGTTCATTCGTAACGGTGTCTTTCAGACTGTACTCGTCATCGGCAGTGAAAGCATGTCGAATATTATTAATTGGGAAGATCGCTCCACCTGTATTTTATTTGGTGATGGTGCGGGTGCCGTGGTACTACAAGCTGCCGATGAACCTGGCATTATTTCAGCACATCTGCATGCGGCGGGTTCTTATCAAAATTTATTGTCATTAAGTTCAGGTTTGAAAAAAGATGATATTCCACATCTTATAATGCAAGGCAGTGAGGTATTTAAAATTGCGGTGAAGAAATTAAGTGCAGTATTAGAGGAAACTTTAGCTGCGAATAAAATTAATAAAAAAGATATTGATTGGTTAATTCCACATCAGGCTAACTTGCGTATTATTCAAGCGATGGCGAATAAACTAAAAATGACGATGGAACATGTTGTGGTTACATTAGATCAACATGGCAATACATCGGCTGCTTCTATTCCGTTAGCTTTAGATGTCGCCGTGCGTGATGGTCGTATCCAACGCGGCCAATTATTATTAATGGAAAGTTTTGGTGCAGGGTTGGCGTGGGGTTCCGCTTTAGTACGTTACTAAGAGATGTCTTCAATTGCACGATGCTAAAAAAATGTTTTTTGGCTCAGCCTAGCACAATTAAAGACACCTTCTTACGAACTTACGAAACTATCGTCTTTGTTTTAATTTTATTATTTTTAATTTGAATAAATAATTATGGCT
>DAIQAW010000079.1:0-5527 GCA_036781465.1 Candidatus Aquirickettsiella sp. | reverse complement strand
GATGAGTGCGCGTCGGACGCAGGACGGTCGCGGTCTAATGATAGTCGCGTAATGAGAACAAATTTCGGGGACACGACGGCCGAAATTTTTCGTGAGCATAGCGACTCACTCGATGAACCTACCTTTTCAATTACCCCCACTTAGTCAAAATGGTTCTCATCCAATATGGACCGGCCAGGATTTTCAGCTTGATGATAAACGGGTCAAAGTATTGCATTATAGCTCTAATAATACGGGATGGAACGATGAAATTAACAGCTTTCATGAAGATGCTCTTGAAAATCATTTCCTTAACAAGGTATCCAGAGACTTCAATTAAAAAAAACTTACTACCAGTCACTCAACCTACTATTTTAGAAATAGGTTGTTCATCTGGTTACATGATACGAAAAATTCAGTAATCCATTCCTCATGCATTACTCATTGGCTCAGACGTAGTTTATAAACCGCTTATAGACTTATCTAAAAAAGTAACTATTCCATTATTACGTTTTGATATATTGCAATGTCCTTTGCCTGATAACTGCATAGACGCTATTATCCTATTAAATGTTTTAGAACACATAGAAGACGATGCTACTACGCTGCAACAAATTTATCGTATTTTAAAGCCTAATGGCGTTCTCATTTTGGAAGTACCTGCAGGCCCCCATTTGTATGATGCACACGATAAAATCTGTATGCATTTTCGGCGATATAAACTGACTAAGCTTTGTAAATTAATTACCGCTCAGGGGTTTAAAATTTCTAATCGTTCGCACTTAGGGACTTTTATCTACCCCGCTTTTTTCTTAGCTAAATTATGGAACAAACGATTATTATCAAAGCCAGAAAGTGCACAACGTCAACTTCTGGAAAAAAAAATTTGTAAAACTAGTAACAATAAATTGCTATCAAGTCTTATGGATCTAGAATTAATATTAGGAAAATGGATTTCTTACCCTTTTGGGATTAGATGCGTTGTATCCAGCATTAAACCAGTTTCTAACTTTTAGTTTTCAGAGATTTTTAAAAATCTGATGGTAAATTAGCACTTTCTGTTAAATGCTTATGTTGCAGTTTTGCCGCCTCAACAAAACCCACAAATAAAGGATGACCATCGCGTGGATTTGAGGTGAATTCAGGATGAAATTGACAACCTATAAACCAAGGATGATTTTCCAATTCGATCATCTCCACCAAGGTTCCATCTTCAGAACGGCCAGAAACTATTAATCCGACCTTTTCTAAAGAAGGTAATAATTGATTATTAACTTCATAACGATGACGATGGCGTTCTATGATCCTATCAAAACCATATAACTCTCTAGATTTGCTGCCTTGTTTTAGACAGCAAACTTGGCCACCTAAACGCATCGTTCCACCTAAATCTGAATCTTTATCGCGTTTTTCATGTTGACCATCAAATGCAACCCATTCAGTTACCAAAGCAACGACAGGATAAGGTGTCTCTGCATCAAACTCGGTACTATGGGCATTATTTAATCCCGCTACATGCCGAGCAAACTCGATCAAAGCTGTTTGCATGCCTAAACAAATTCCTAGATAAGGGATTTTATTTTCACGAGCATATTGTGCAGCTAGAATCTTACCCGCTATTCCGCGTTTACCAAAACCACCCGGTACCAAAATTGCGTCCAAGGGTTCGAGTAGCTTTACGCCCTGCTGCTCTAATGCTTCAGCATCGATATACACCACATTCACATGCGTATGCGTCTTTATCCCTGCATGCACTAAAGCTTCACTCAGAGATTTATAGGAATCTGCAAGACCCATATATTTCCCAACCATACCAATTTTCACTTCAGCAGTTGGATTTTCTTTAGCAGCAACTACCTCTACCCAAGCTTTTAAATCGGCAGGGGGATAATCTTTCAAACCAAAACGTTGCAATACCCTTTCATCCACACTTTGTTGATGTAATAACAACGGTACTCGATAAATATTATTCACATCAGGTAATGAAATAACGCCAGACAATTCAACGTTGGTAAACAAGGCGATTTTTTCTCGTGCATGTTCGGGGATTTCTTCTTTTGATCGACAAATAAGCATATCAGCGGATATACCGATTGAGCGTAATTCTTTAGTAGAGTGTTGAGTTGGTTTAGTTTTGATTTCACCCGCAGTACTAATATAAGGCACTAAGGTTAAATGAATAAACAACGTAAATTGAATTCCCAGCTCAATACGTAATTGACGAATGGCTTCCAGGAAAGGTAAAGATTCAATATCCCCTACCGTCCCACCAATTTCGACTAAAGCAATATCCGCTCCCAGCGCACCTTTTAATATGGCTAGTTTAATTTCATCAGTAACGTGGGGAATGACTTGCACAGTACCACCCAAATAGTCACCGCGACGTTCTTTACGTAATACCCGAGCATAAATCTGCCCCGCTGTAAAATTATTGTCTTTCGTCATTTTAGCACGTACAAAGCGCTCATAATGACCCAAATCCAAATCGGTTTCCGCGCCATCTTCTGTGACAAAAACTTCACCATGCTGATAAGGACTCATTGTACCAGGATCAAGATTTAAGTAGGGATCTAACTTTAGCAAACTAACTTTAATCCCTCTTGACTCTAAAATGGCCGCTAAAGAGGCTGCAGCAATCCCTTTCCCTAAAGATGAGACTACACCGCCAGTAATGAATATATATCGGGTCGCTAAGCGTGTCGCCATTTAAGAAAATTGAACCTCCGAGAATAAATGATTGTTTAGCCAAGTTGCTAATAAATTAGCCACCAAATTAGCAGCTTTGGACTCACCCACAAACCCTTTATCATAAACTGCTTCACAGACATCTGCAAAGCAAGAACCTTGTAGTAGAAGATTTAAGATTAATGCTTCAGCCTCAGTTAAAGCAACTGCATAAGACTGTAATCCTTTACGCCAAACTACACAATGATTTTTAGCCATTAGTACATTCGGTATAGCTTTCTCCTGGACTAAGGCTTTCCAAATTGCATAGCTATTATAATTAAAGCTGAAATATTGTACTGAAGGATGAAATTTAAAACATAAAGATGGCCAATTTTGTTCAGCAACCTTGGCTAAGGTTTCAAAATTCAAGAAAGGGGCATCAGCCGCTTCCAAACTAATAATTAAAGCCTTAATCAATTGTGCTAATTCAACTAAATGTGGTTGTTCAGAATAAGGGGGATATTCGCGTAGAAATTGCGCTAAGGGCTCACTAAACATCGCTATCGAATAAAATTGTGATGGATACGCATCGATAAAAGCTTCTGCCAACTCGGTAAAGACTTCATCACCTAATAGCTTAGCTAACAACCCGTATTCTTGATGTAAAGCATCTATCAAGCGCCAATCATAAGCATTACTATAGACTGCTAAGCGCTCGTGTAACGTACCTCTGACTGGCAATATTAATTGGTTTAAAATTTGCTCATCTTCACTCATGACATGGGCTTGCAAACTCTGTTGCAAATTAGCTAAAGCAGACATTTTCTTTCCAAATGTTTTTTGCTATCTTTTTGGCCTGTTGTAACTCAGTGAATAAAACAGGAAACTCAGGTATATCGTCATCACGTTCTATCATGGTGGCAACCCTGCCATATCTTTTGACAGCTTGCGCATACAGCGACCAAACACCATCAATAATGGGCGCATCGTGTGTATCAATAATATAATCTCCACAACTTTTATGTCCCGCTAAATGAAACTGACGTACTCTAGGGATAGGAATCGCGTTTAAATAGTCTAATGGATCGAAATGATGATTCACAGAGCTGACATAAATATTATTAATATCAAGTAAGATTAAACAATCGGCTTGATCAGCAATAGTCGTTAAAAATTCCCATTCAGGGATCTTAGAATCGCGATATTCAATGTAACTAGAAACATTTTCTAATAAGATCTGTCTGCCTAAAAAATCTTGTACTTTTTTAACCCGATCAACCACATGTTTTACCGCTTCTTCAGTATACGGTAAAGGCAATAAATCGTGCATATTTAACCCATCAATTCCCGTCCAACATAAATGATCAGAGATCCAAACCGGTTGTATTTTATCAGCCAACATTTTTACTTTTTTCAAATATTCCATGTTAAGCGGATCACAACTTCCTATCGATAAAGAAACACCATGCATAGCTAACGGATAGAATTCGCGGATACGATTAAGATAATGAAGCGGTTTTCCTCCAGGTACTAAATAATCTTCGGTAATCACTTCAAACCAATCTATTTTTGGTTGATGTTCTAAAATGTAAGAATAATGCTGAGTACGTAAACCAAGACCAAAACCTAGAAAAGCATCCATTGTCAGGGATTAACCTATAAAAAATCTCATAAAAAAAGCCGCGTATTATTACACGGCTTTATTCTACACAGTCATATAGCTAATGAATAGCCATACTAAGAATTAATTACTAACCATTCATTTGGCTGGTTGCATTTTCAGCAGTTCTGCAACGGCGATGGTGGCGGCGGTGATGTCTTTTTGGCCCTACTTGCTTGCATCGGCTCATACATTTACATGTGTTACATGGAGCAGCACAAGGTGGCGCACAAGGTGTTTCACAGATTGGTGTATTTTCTGGAATATTTCGCGCACCTGTTGCACAACCAGATAAGAATATAGCGGCTGCAGTAGCAGCAATAACTAAACCAGACTTTTTCATGATCATGATCATCTATCCCCTGTAATAAAAATGGATAAGAAAAATTTTTCTGCCACTAATCCACTGCTTATAGCATTACATTATAGAACAGCTAGTGACACTTAGTTTTTATACATAATTGTAAAAGAATGCAAGTATTTTTTAATTTCCAGTTAATAAACGCACAAAAAATAATCTATTTTGTCTTTTTAATTAACGAATTGCGACAATTATTGACAATAAAAAAATAAATAATAAAAACTAGTAAAAAACTCATAAACATAATGCTTTCATTAAATTGATAATAAAAAGCACACAAACCGATTAACCCTAATACAAAATTTGTACAACCAAAAAGTATATTGATTTGTAAAGAAGAAAAATTTAAAGCTAATAATAAATGATGGCCATGTTGTCTATCTGAAAAAACAATCGATTGACCTTTTATTAACCGATATAGCATGACTCCTGTGGCATCAAATAATGGTATAGACATTATCCATAACATGGTTACCGGTGTTATGGGCCTAAAATTACTTTGTGAAAGTTCAATTAAAAACCACACTAAACCAAAGCCTAACAACATACTTCCGGCATCGCCCATGAATATTTGTGCATGCACGCGACCTGAAAAAGGAAAGTTAAAGTAAAGAAAACCTAACACACTGGCTGCCATTAACAACAAAATACTTGCAGCAGAAAAATGTTGAGTAAACATAGCAGCAAAAATTAATAAAATTAATTCCATTAATACTAAGGTTCCTGCCAAACCGTCAACACCATCTATCATATTAATGGCATTAATTATTCCCAATCCGGCAATCAATGTCACGATTAAACTGGTGTAATGACCTAAATAAATATCTTTAAAAAAAATCAAATTACCGAGATGGGTAATA
>DAIQAW010000078.1:0-5561 GCA_036781465.1 Candidatus Aquirickettsiella sp. | reverse complement strand
CTATAGTTCTAAAGGAGTTTTTAATGCCGCTAGCTTGATAGAAAACAAAAAAATTGTTTGTACTTACCATAAACAATATTTACCCAATTATGGTGTCTTTGATGAACGGCGTTATTTTAAACCTGGAAATTTAGATGGTTTGTTCAAAATAAAAGGTCTAAATATAGGTATTTTAATTTGTGAAGATCTTTGGTTCAGTCAACCTTCATCTGCACTTAAAGAAAAGGGCGCACAAATATTAGTATGTATCAATGCTTCTCCTTTTGATTATACAAAAGTGGAACAACGTTCAAAAATGATAACCGATCGCATAAAAGAAACAAACTTACCCATACTTTATGTCCATGGTGTGGGGGGACAAGACGATTTAGTATTTGATGGTGGTTCCCAAGCGTTTGATGCTAAAGGTCATCTTATAGCCGAAGCAGGTTTTTTTAAAGAAACCTTATGGTTAGTTGATCTCAAAGTTAATTCATTGATTGAATTTATATCACAAACTCTTTTATCTAAACCTTTGATTAATGAAACCATCTATAAAGCTTTAGTACTTGGGGTACGTGATTATGCCAATAAAAATCATTTTCCAGGTGTTATAATTGGGATTTCCGGTGGCATAGATTCTGCATTAGTTTTAGCCATCGCAGTGGATGCCCTAGGTAAAGATCGTGTTCAGGCCGTTTTTTTACCTTCCCGTTACACCTCACAACTTAGCCATGATATTGTGCGCATGCTTGTAAACAAATTAGGTGTGCAAATTAATACTCTATCCATTGAGCCAAGTTTTTCAGCATTTTTAACAACATTAAATTTTGATACTAAACATCCTCCTGTAGGGCTTACAACTGAAAATATTCAAGCACGTTGTCGTGCAGTATTATTAATGGCTTTATCTAATAAATCTGGAAATCTTCTATTAAATTGCACTAATAAAAGTGAATTAGCTGTAGGTTATGGTACTTTATACGGAGATATGACGGGTGGATTTTCGGTACTTAAAGATGTATATAAGACTCGTGTTTATCAACTAGCAACTTATCGCAATAATGATGGCATTTTTCCAGATGTGTTATTATCACGCCCACCCAGTGCTGAACTCTCCGAAAACCAAAAAGATGAAGACATTCTACCGCCCTATGCTCAACTCGATCCTATTTTAGAGTTGTATGTAGAACAAGATAAAAGTATCGATGATATTGTTAACGCAGGATTTGCTAAAGAAAAGGTGCAAAGAATTATAGATTTAGTTAATAAAAACGAATATAAACGTCGTCAATTGGCTCCTGGCCCTAAGATCACACCGCGTGCTTTTGGTCGAGAACGCCGTTACCCTATTACTTCTGGTTTTAAATAAGATAAGCTTGAAATAATCTTTATATTCACAGTATGGATTTTGACAAGGCCATGACGAAGCAACTACAGCGCCTTGTTATACACAAAAATTGCGAGCTGACAACACATTCAAAACTTCAAGTACGAAGAGTATAGTCAAATATTTATATAATCTGCATCGGGATAGTTTAATCTAAACACAGCCAAACTCTGACTCGCCAACTCTTCTAAACCCAACATACGATAAGACTTAATCATAATAATCAAAGCTTTTTGAACTTCAGGCGCTCCTTGGTAACGTTGTATAATTTCATTAGCCCGATTTGCTGCAGCCACATATGCTTTTTTATGGAAATAATAATCAGCAATATGTAATTCATAACTTGCAAATAAATTACGCAAATAAATCATGCGCTGACGAGCATCGGAAACATATCGACTATCAGGATAACGACGAATCAATTCTGCAAATTCTTGATATCCTAATTGCATAGTCCCTGGGTCACGCAAAGATAAATCAATGGGTACATAACGTAAATACCAACCTCTATCTTGATCCATGTCCGCCATTGCTTGCATATAGTATGCATAATCAATATGTTCACTATTGGGATACAAGTGAATAAAACGCTCGGCTGCGGATTTCGCCGATGGCGAATCACCATCCTTATAGTATGCATATATCAATTCTAGTTGGACTTTCTCTGCATATCGATTGAAAGGATATAGTACATCTAATGCTTCATAAGCTTTAATAGCTTGACTAAAATTCCGAGCAACTAAAGATTCTTTTGCGTTTTGATAAATTTGGTTAACTGTTTGTCCCTTAAAAGCAATAAATGGATCATTGGAATGACTAGCACACGCAGTCAACATAGCCAATACAAAATTCACCAAAAATACAAATTTAAATATTCTCACAATACTTTTCAATAAAGCTATGCTTTATTCCCTTTTTTAAAGTGAAGGAAGGAATAAGCGAAATTACTGTCTACTCTTTTATTCAGTATCCAAAAAGTCAAATTTTATTGTTATTAATATGACTAGCAAATCCATTTAATCTTTTTTACGAAAAATCTCATCTAGCTTAAATTTCTCTGCCAAAATAGGGATTCCACACCAACCTATGATGGCCTCGATAATGAGAATAACGCCCACTAAAAAAGCAAATAATTTGCCCAGACCCAATAACACACCAATCAATAATACAATACCAATCACCAAACGTGAAAGACGTTCATTGGACTCAAGATTGCTTGCTACATTGAACATAGATAGTATCCTCTATTAAGTCGTAATAAAAAGGCATCGCTCCCGTCAGCATTATAGCGATATTCTATGAAAAACACAGCTCAAGTAATAAATTGTCAAGCAATTGTCCCAGAACATTTAGCAGAAAAGCGTCTCGACCAAATTTTGAGTCAGTTATTTCCCGCTTATTCCCGTACACGTCTACAACAATGGATTCGTTGTCAACAAGTTTGGGTTGATGATGAACTCAAACGACCACGGGATAAAATAAAAGCGGGAGCCAAAATTATTATTTTAGCTAGCTTAAATGAAGAAGTTAGTTGGGAGGCAGAAGAGCTTCCTCTTGATATTATTTATGAAGATGAAGCTTTACTTGTAGTTAACAAGCCTGCGGGATTAGTCGTCCATCCTGCCGCAGGAAATCCGCATAAAACACTCGTAAATGCCTTATTACATTATTTACCTGAGCTCAAAAAACTTCCTCGGGCTGGAATCATACATCGTTTAGATAAGGACACTTCAGGCCTATTAATAATACCTAAAATTTTAAATGCCTATAATAAATTGATTAAACAATTACAAGCACGAACGATGAAACGCGAATATTTAGCTGTTATTCAAGGGCTATTAATCGCTGGAGGAACTATCAATGCACCTATAGGCCGTCATCCGAAGCTAAGAAAAAAAATGGCTGTCACAGAATTGTTGAATGGAAAACCAGCCGTATCGCATTATCGTGTCATGGAACGTTTTAACCATCACACACTCATTAAAGTAAAATTAGAAACCGGACGTACTCATCAAATTCGCGTGCATATGGCGCATATCCGTCATCCATTGGTCGGCGATAAAACCTACAACAGCGGCGGCCGATTTCACTTGCCAAAAAAAGCCAGTGAGTTACTGATTAACTGTTTGCATCAGTTTTCTCGTCAAGCCTTACACGCACAATGTTTAGGAATTATACATCCTGTTACCTCACAACCCATGGAATGGCGCAGCCCTTTACCTGAAGATATGCTTCATTTAATTAACTGTTTACGAGAAGATAAACTTAATGCTTGATTTAGTCATTCCTGATTGGCCAGCTCCCTACTGGGTCAAAGCCTGTACAACGACTCGAAAAGGTGGATTTAGCCATGCTCCCTATAATAGTTTAAATTTTGCCGTACATGTAGGTGATAATTTGGACAATGTATCTAAAAACCGTCAATTATTAAAGAAAAAATTACAACTAAAAAAACCTATTATCTGGTTAGAACAAGTACATGGAAACACTGCTATTTCAACTGATTGTCCCCTCGATAGTTTTGCGGCTGATGCTATTTATTCAAGAACAGAACAAATAGTCTGTGCTGTACAAACCGCAGATTGCTTGCCATTATTGGTTTGCAGCTCCAGTAGTTATTGTGTTGCCGCTATCCATGCCGGTTGGAAAGGTTTAAGTAATGGTATTATAGAAAATACTATTAATGCATTAGCCTTACCGCCCAGTGATATTTTAGTTTGGCTAGGTCCTGCTATCGGTCCTCAAGCTTTTATAGTCGGAGAGGAAGTTTTTCAGTCTTTTGTGGAGAAAGATCAAACGACTGAAATAGCTTTTCAGCCTTTAGAAAATAAGCAATGGCAGGCAAATCTCTATAAATTAGCTCAACTACGTTTACGCAAGCTAGGAATAAACTCAATCTATGGGGGTAATTACTGTACTTTTTCCGACAAGCTTCGTTTTTTCTCATATCGGAGAGACCGAATAACAGGGCGGATGCTAAGCCTTATTTGGATAAACCTACCTTAAAAAAAGACTCGTATCTTAAGCATTGAACTTTGCCTAAAATCTACAAAATACAGTCGCAACAATTGAATTTTGATAAACACCGTAATTATGTAATCTCATAAACTTAATCTGCATTTAGAATTTCGAATCGAATAGCCACACCGAACAAAACTCAAGAATGAAGTCTAGGGCTTTTTATTGAATTACGCTCAAGCCTACCTTATACTATTACGCAATATAAAAACAATAATAATAAATTTATGCATCGATTTTTTTCAGTTTTACTATTATGCCTGTTAACTACTCCATTATTAGCGGAACCTACCTCTAAAAATTTATACCCTATGCCTGATAAACGTTGGGGTATATTGTTTTATCATAGTTGGGTGACTAATAATAATATTGGTCCGCTATTAACCGCTCAAGATGTTCATTTCAAATATGGAACGATGAATTCTATCGATTTGTCTTATCAATTAGACCCAACTAACCCTTTACGGCGTTTTTTTCGACCTTTAGTCAGTACTGTTGAAGTCGCTGGAAATATAACGCAGCGCCGTGACCCCAACGGTCTCATCTATGAATTTGATCCTTACTTAAATTTTCGCTGGAAAACTTTCCCTTGGGATCATTATGTCACTACAACTTTTGCTATTGGCGATGGACTTTCATATGCAACCAGCATTCCTCTACGCGAAGAGCATGATTCGTCCAATAATCATGCTAAAAGATTACTAAATTTTTTAGTTGTAGAAGCGACCTTTGCGACTCCTAGCCACCCCGCTTTACAATTCGTGGTCAGAGCACATCACCGTTGTGGCGCTTGGGGATTATTTGGTGCCGGCAACTTAAGCTCCAATGCCGTAGGTCTAGGAATACGTTATCTATTTTAATTTTTTTCTTCAATAAAAAATTATTTCGTAGGCGTAGGCGGTGGAGTAGGAATAGACATTTCTGTTTCAGATGTCATTTCCGCAAAAAAATTTGATTTTGCGCATGAACTTTTTCTCACTGCACTATCAGACCTAGATCCTTTATTATGACCATCATCAGCTCTATTTTTCCGATAAAAAGCCTTGCGAGCCAAACTCAGTGAGTTTTTTAAATTAGCTTTTAAATTAGCTTGCGAATGGGAAAATATTCTTTTCATAGCCTTCTAAAAAAATTAATTCAATTAAAATACCCTAACTAATTATATCAACTATTT
>DAIQAW010000077.1:0-5565 GCA_036781465.1 Candidatus Aquirickettsiella sp. | reverse complement strand
TACAACAAGTAGTAAAAATTGCTCGCCAGCATAAATTAATTACTGTACTTGATAATACTTTTGCAACTCCTTGGATCCAACAACCCTTAACATTGGGCTGTGATCTAGTTGTACATTCTGCTACAAAATATTTGAATGGACATTCCGACATGGTCGGAGGGATCGTAGTTGTCGGCGAAAATGCTGAATTAATTGAGAAAATAACCTATTTACAAAATGCCATGGGCGCCATACAAGGTCCTTTTGACAGTTTTCTTGCCTTGCGAGGTTTACACACTTTAGCGTTACGTATGCAAAGACATTGTGAAAACGCATTAAAAATTGCTCAGTTTTTGGAACAACACAACAAGATTGAAAAAGTTTTTTATCCTGGCTTAGCAAGTCATCCTCAACATGAATTAGCTAAAAAACAAATGCATAATCGCTTCGGAGGAATTGTAAGCTTTGTGTTGCAAGGAGATCTAGAAGAAACACAGCATTTTATTGAGCGTTGCCATTTATTTACATTGGCAGAAAGCCTAGGTTGCGTAGAAAGTCTGGTTGATCATCCTGCCATTATGACGCATGCTGCTTTACCTATTGAAACTCGTGAGCGTCTTGGTATTACCGATACTCTGCTGCGCTTATCAGTAGGAATAGAAGCCGTTCAAGACCTTATTGATGATCTGGAACATGGATTAACATTCTAAAAATTTTTATTTCTTTATTATGGATAAAAGTAAATTTTTATTACTTTTTTTTTCTTTATTTTTGTTAGCTTGTCATTCAATTCCAAGCCCTGATAGGTGGTTAATTTCGTCAGAACCATTTACTTTTAAAATTATTCCTGGGAAAGCTAAGACCCCTTCTAGTACAATGCCCGCTGGATTCGGTCCCATCAGAGGACCTTCTATACCCTCATCAAATGTAGAACATTCTTTTAGTAAGGATTTGGGTAGATGTCGAGATAGCTTACTAAATCAACAAGTACATTTTGTACTTAATTTTTGAATGGTTCGATTATGAAAAAAGCAGTTGCTCTTATTTCTGGCGGCTTAGATTCTATGCTTGCCGTCCGTATTATCCAAGAACAAGGAATTTATGTTGAAGGTATTAATTTTTATACTGGATTTTGCATTGAAGGTCATACAAGAGCTATTCGCAATTCTCAACCTAGCAAACCCAAACGCAACAATGCATTATGGGTTGCCGAACAATTAGGAATTAAATTACATATTATTGATATAATTCAAGACTATAAACAAATAGTCTTGAATCCTAAACATGGCTATGGCGCTCATCTCAATCCTTGTCTCGATTGTAAAATTTTTATGGTGAATAAAGCCAGGCAATGGATGGAGGAAAATCGCTTTGATTTTATCATTACTGGAGAGGTCATTGGTCAGCGCCCAAAATCCCAACTTAAGAGAAATATGCCTATAGTTGCGCATGAATCTAAAACAGACGACATTCTATTACGCCCGCTCTGTGCCAAACTATTAGCACCCACTTTGGTAGAACGTGAGGGGTGGGTCGATCGTGAGAAACTTCAAGGATTTTCTGGTCGTAGTCGTAACCCTCAATTCGATTTAGCAAGAAAATTTGATTTTCAAGAATATGCACAGCCGGCTGGGGGCTGCTGTTTTTTAACTAACGGTCATTATACAAAAAAACTAAGCGATCTATGGAAGCACCGAGGGAAAAAAGATTATGAATTTGATGATATTATCTTGTTGAAGGTAGGTCGACACATTCGACCTAATCCAGATTTTAAGCTTATTATTGGCCGGGATGAAGGTGAAAATCATTTTCTTGAAACCTATCAACACCAATATACCTCGATAAAACCCATTAGTCATCTAGGTCCTTTAAGTCTAATTGATGGCAAAATTAACGCTGAATACATCAATTATGCTGCAAAAATCGCTGCTCGCTTTACTGACGCTAAATCCAATGATAAGGTAATTTTAGAAATTTGCTCATTGAGTGGTTCAATGCAAACAATGGAGGTTAACCCTTTTACTGCGGATCAAATCCCTAAAGAGTGGTATATTTCAGGCTAATCTTATTTTCTAAGTACCGTATTTTATTAAAAACAAATCTAATTCCTAAAAATTAACATTAGATTGCTTACAAAAACCAATGATTATGACTCATCAATTAGATGCTCGACGTTTACTTTGTCCTTTACCTGTTATTAAGGTACAAGAGTACGTAAAAATGTTAAATCCGGGGGATATTTTAGAGGTTGTATGTACTGATAAAGGTAGCGTATCTGATATTTCAGCTTGGTGTCGCATTCATGGCCATTATTTACTGTCTAGCAGTTCAAAGTGTCGAGAAATTTTCATGTCAATACAAATAGGTACTTATTAATGAAAACTTCTCGCCATCAACAAACCCGCAGTATCGCATTGTGGGGTGGATTAAAAAATATTCTATTAGCGGGATTAAAAATAATCTTTGGTATTACTGGTCATTCTCATGGCTTATTAGCTGATGGAATTCATTCCTTATCTGATTTAATTGTTGATAGCGTTGTTATTATTGCCTCAAAATTTGGCAATAAAGCGGCGGATGAGGATCATCCCTATGGACATGGGCGTATTGAAACAGCAGCTACTGTTTTTTTGGCATTAATTTTAGCTATTGCGGCTTTTGTTATCATTGTAAATGCTTTTAATAGTATCGCTGCAGTTCATGTCTATATCGTGCCAGCACAAATTGTTTTATGGATTGCTCTTAGCTCAGTAGTGCTCAACGAGATACTTTATTTCTGGACCAAACACATAGCAAACCAAATTAAATCTAGACTTTTAATGACCAATGCCTGGCATCATCGTAGTGATTCAGCTTCTTCTATAGCTGTTGCTTTAGGTGTGATTGGAGCTTGGTTTGGTTTCCCTAAATTGGATGCCGTTGCAGCTATTATTGTTGGGTTAATGATTTTAAAAATGGCTTGGGATTTTGGTTGGCATAGTATTCGTGAATTAGTTGATACCGCTCTCAGCATAGAGGAAACAGAAAAAATTAAATTATTTATAAAGGAAATCCCTGGTGTAAAGGCAATTCATCAACTTCGCACCCGCTCAGTTGCCGGGTCCATCTTTTGTGATATTCATGTTTTAGTTGATCCTTTTATTAGTGTTTCGGAAGGGCATTACATAGGCCAAGAAGTCGATAAACGTTTAATTGCATCATTTCCAGATATTACTGATGTTACTGTTCATATTGATACAGAAGATGATGAATTAACCAATCCTTCCTATAATTTACCTAATCGAGCTGCATTACAAAAAATTTTGCAGAAACATTGTCAACATTTATTGCCAGAAATAGCTATTCAAACAGCTGCTTTTCATTATTTGGACAGTAAAATCACGATTGACTTAAAATTACCGATTGAATTTATTAATCAAAATGACTTAGAAACTCAATTAAAAAAAATTATCCTAACAGAAAGCTTTATCACTGATATTAAAATTTTTTATTACAAATGACTCAATTATTTAAAATTGCCACTTGGAATGTTAATTCATTGCGTGTACGTTTAGAACATGTTTTGACATGGTTGAGTTCCTATGAACCTCATCTACTTGCGATACAAGAAACGAAAGTTGAAAATCAACATTTTCCTGAAGAGCCATTCAAAAAAGCAGGTTATCATATCTTATATAATGGCCAAAAGACCTATAATGGTGTTGCCTTCATTAGTCGTTTGCCCATGCAAAATGAAATGACTTTCTTGCCGGACTTTGATGATTCACAACGACGTATTTTAGTAGTAAATATAGGATCTTTACGTGTCGTTAACGTTTACGTGCCTAATGGTTCAAACTTAGGGTCTGAAAAATTCATCTATAAATTGCAATGGTTAAAGCAATTAAAAAATTATTTACAACAGGAATTAAGTATACATCCGCATTTAATCGTACTAGGAGATTTTAATATCGCTCCAGAAGATAAAGACGTTCATGATCCGAAAATTTGGCAAGATAAAGTTTTAGTTAGTCCCGAGGAACGTCATGCTTTAAAGCATATATTGGCTTTAGGGTTAAAGGATAGTTTTCGGTTATTTAATAATGAGCCCGGTTATTACACATGGTGGGATTATCGAGCGGGTGCTTTTCGACGAAATCATGGTTTACGTATCGACCATATACTAAGTAGTGATGCTTTAATTTCTCGCTGTATTGCTTGTGAAATTGATAAAGAAATAAGATTATGGGAAAAACCATCGGATCACGTCCCCGTCATAGCCATTTATCAAAATATCAACTAGGATTTATTTATGATGGAGCCGATAAAAGCACGTTTTGGAATCGGAGAAATTGTTCAGCATAGTTTATTTGGTTATCGCGGTGTCATTATTGACGCTGATGCTGCCTTTCAAGGAGATGATGCTTGGTATATCAAAAACGCGCCAGGAAATCCTCCTAAAAACCAACCTTGGTATCATATTTTAGTTCATGGTTCTGTTCATCATGCCTATGCAGCCGAAATGAATCTAACTAAAGACGATACACTAGATCCAGTTGAACATCCTGAATTAGATTATTTTTTTGATAACTTTGAAAATGGTGTCTACCATCGTCGTCGATATAGCAATTGAATTAACAACAATAATTGATTAATAAAAAACTGAATTATGAAAAATTTGACGTTTATTCGACATGCCGAAACCTATCCAACACAGGATTTCGAAAGTGATAGAGATCGGATTCTCACTCCATTTGGTCTTCACCAAATTGAGAATATTGCAAAACAATTAATAGAAAAAAAATTCTTGCCTGATTATTTGCTTTGTAGCCCAGCTAAACGTGCGATACAAACAGCTCAACTTCTCTGTGAAAAATTAAAAATAAACCCAAGACTGCTGAAGATTAGTCCTAAACTATATTCAGGCGATACTAAAATTATTTTACAAGCCTTTTTTCTGTTAAATTTAGCTCAACGAGCCTTCATAATTGGTCATAATCCTACATTAAGTTACTTGGCCCACAAATTATGTTTAACTACAAAATCCATTATTTTGCCTCCCGCAGGTGTAATCTCAATAAATTTTGACATTGAAAAATGGAATGAATTACTAACTAGGCAAGGTACATTACTGTTTTTCATAGAGCCTGAGCATGAATAATACTCATTATGATAAAATGACGCAGTTAATCCAAGCCAAAAATCTTCCAACTATTGAAGTTCTTTTTCAGCAAGCTTTAAATGCCCATGAAACAGGCGATGTAAAATATGCTAAAGATATTTATGAATATATACTCAACATACAACCTGATCATGTAGTAACTATGCATGCTTTAAGTGTGCTTGCTTCTGAATTAGAGCAATGGGAAACTGCGATCGCTTGGATACAACGCGCTTTATCTATCCAACCTGATTCAACACATTTTCATTTCCATTTAGCAAATCTTTTTAAAAATATTAATCAATTTGAATTCGCATTAACACATTATCAAACTGCTTTGCGTTTGAATCCACACTATGCAGAAGTTCATAATAATTTAGCGAATTTATTTTATAAACAAAATCAATTAAATGAAGCCCGGCAACATTATATTCAAGCCATCGATA
>DAIQAW010000076.1:0-5648 GCA_036781465.1 Candidatus Aquirickettsiella sp. | reverse complement strand
TTTCTAGACTGCACTAAAATATGCCATGGCAAAACTATTAATAAAAATAATAAAATTCCACTCGAAAGATAACATTCTTTCAGTAAACGCCACTGATTAGATAATAAGACCCAAAGCCCAACAATCATAGTTGGGAAAATGATGCCGATAAGCCCTTTAGTGAGTACTGCTAGCCCAGCAAGCATATAAGCCATATAAAATAAAAAACGACGCTCTAAGCTTGATGATCGATTGATGGCAACTAAAAAAGCTAACAAACTTCCAGATAAACAGACCGATAAGGTCATATCTAGCGTTACCATTCGTGCTAATGTAAAATATAAAAGACTAGAGGCCAGAATAACAGCGCTTAATAGTCCCGCTCGCCTTTCAAAAAGAACTCGACCCGCTGCATAAACTAACAAGCAACCTAATAAGGCCACAATAGCATTAGGTAAACGAACCGTCCACTCACTGATAGGTGCAAAATAATGATTTGTTTTAGACCTATTCAATGCATATTCTGCATGGATAATCCATGGATTTAAAACTTTAATTGCACCGGCCTGTAACCAGTAGAATAAGGGTGGCTTTTCAAAATATTTGATCCCGTTCAGATGAGGAGTTACAAAATCATGTACAACCAACATTTCGCGTGGAATTTCAGCGTACCTACCTTCATCAGGTACACTCAGCGGCCTTGTTCCTAAAAATAAACTGAATATTAAACCAATACCCACCGCTAGTAAGATTAAATCAAAGCACCAGTTCCCTTTATTGGACTTAGCTTGAATGATCGACATACTTATCACTGCCTATTTTGGATAGGGGTTGAGAAATGGCCCTGTTACTATAATAATAGGTCAAATTTATAACGGTTCTGGAGAGGAAAAGCAATGCAAAAGCAAAAGATCGCAGTAATTTTGTCGGGATGTGGCGCCCTAGATGGCAGCGAAATCCATGAATCTGTACTTAGCTTATTAGCTTTAGACCGTGCTGAATTACCTTATCAATGTTTGGCTCCGAATATATCTCAAACCCGTGTAGTTAATATGGCCGATGGTAAAACCCAGGAACATACTGAAAGAAATGTACTGGAAGAGTCTGCGCGCATTGCACGTGGAAAAATTAAAGATATTGCCTCAGCCAACTCTGATGACTATACCGCTATGATCTTTCCAGGTGGTTTTGGTGCCGCATTAAATCTGTGTAATTTTGGTTTGAATAAAGAAAATTATTCCATACAAAAAGATGTTTTTAAATTTGCTAAAGCGATGATAGAAACAAAAAAACCCGCAGGATTTATTTGTATCGCACCCGTTTTAGCTCCAAAACTTTACCCAACTGGTATTAAAATAACCATAGGCAATGATAAAGCTACTGCAGAAATATTAGAAAAGTTGGGTGCTCAACATATTCCATGTGCTGCTAAAGATTGTGTCGTAGACAAAACTCACAAATTAATCAGCACGCCGGCCTATATGTTAGCCCGCTCAATTAAAGAAGTTGCGATGGGTATTGAATGCTTAGTCAAAGAACTCTCTCTAATGCTGAACACATAATCTCATTACCCATGAATAAATTTATAAGACCGATACGTAGCTTTGTACATCGTCAAAAAAAATTAAGTAAGAGTCAGCAGCTGGCTTTTTCGACTTTATCTAATCAAAAAATATTACCCAAATTAGATTTTAAAAAACTATTTCAACGAGAAGCCTACACCGTACTAGAAATTGGCTTTGGTATGGGTGATAGTTTGTTGCAACAAGCCTTACAGTATCCAGAAAATAATTATTTGGGAATTGAAGTTCATCGTCCTGGAATTGCATTAGTATTTAAACAAATCGAAAAACATAAACTTAACAATATTAAAGTTTTTTATGCCGATGCCACAGAAATTTTAGCCCATTCCTTCCCTAAACATAGCTTAGATTTAGTGCAAATTTTTTTTCCAGATCCCTGGCCAAAAACTCGACATCATAAACGACGATTAATACAAGCAAAATTTATTGCGTTATTGCATGAAAAACTTAAATTAAATGGCAGATTACATCTTGTCACAGATTGGCAAGATTATGCTCAACATATGTTAAAAATCATGGAAAGTGCGCCCGAATGGCAAAATACAGTTGAGAAAAATCAATTTACACCTAGGCCATCCACCAGACCAACGACTAAATTTGAAAAACGCGGTCAAGAATTAGGTCATTCCATCTGGGATCTGGTTTTTCGCACACTTTAATTTTTGTACCCACCGCAATTGGATTTTTGGCTTAACACCACGAAAATATCATGAAAGCCAACACAGACAAAAATGCAAATGCAAAAAATACTAAGCTTAATCATTCATAAACATAGCAAGCAAATCATTATAAAACCGTTTACCAAATTCTGTCGTTTCCATTACAAACCCATCACAAGTCAGCAAACCTTGTTGCTGCGCTTTGTGCAAAATAGGTTGAATAGTTGATAAAGATAATCCTGTTCGCTGCTGAAATAATTCCGTTGGAATTTTTTGATACAGTCTTAATACATTTATCATAAACTCGAAAGGCAATTCTTCAGCTAAAATAAATTTTTCTTCAGCTAAAAAATGATTTTTTTGCGCTAAATATGCTTTTGGATTCTTTTGCTTCCAAACACGCCTAATAGTCCTTTTTTTGTTATCAGTTATTTTACTGTGCGCGCCTGCCCCGATACCTATATAATCACCAAACTGCCAATAATTAAGATTGTGTAAGCAATTGAATTTATCTTTACTGAAAGCGGAAATTTCGTAGTGCTTATATGCTTTTTGTTTAAAAATTTCTTCGCCTCGATCCTGTAATTCTCCCATCGTTTCTTCTAGTGGTAATGGCGGTGGTCTTTGGTAAAATCGAGTATTCGGTTCAATAGTCAACTGATACCAAGAAATATGCGTTGGCTCCAGCGAAAAAGCAATCTGTAAATCCTCCAAACCTTCTATTACAGTCTGATTCGGCAAACCATGCATCAGATCGAGATTGATATTGGTAAATCCCGCCGTTTTAGCTGCTGAGACAGCTTTAATTGCTTCATTTCCATCATGAATACGTCCAAGGATTTTCAATTTTTCAGTGGAAAAACTTTGTATGCCTAATGAAAGTCGATTAATACCTGCTTCACGATAACCATAAAAACGTTGATATTCTACCGTACCTGGATTGGCTTCCAAGGTGATTTCAATAGCGTCAGAAAATTCTAGACGTTGGGCTAGTTCTCCCAGCAAATACTTAAGTGTAGCGGGTGAAAATAAGCTGGGGGTACCTCCACCCATAAAAATACTGGTGATCGGTCGATCATGTAAATTATTGAGATCTTGCTCTAAATCTAAAAGCAACATATTTACATAATTTATTTCTGGCAAATCAGCTATTAAAGTGTGTGAATTAAAATCACAATAAGGGCATTTTCGCATACACCAAGGAAAATGAATATATAGAGACAAAGGTGGCAGTGTTAACATACATATTTTAGATATGGGAAAAATACAAATTTGTCTTATATAAAAATTCAATTATCCCATTTTTTTCATGTTTTAAAAAAATATTATTTCATTGTGCTGTCATAGCCTTATATTTTGCATGCTCAGGCCCTGGAATAAATGACGTGGAGAGTAATCTGCCTTGAAATCCTTCCCAATCAAATTGCTGAACATTTCTAAATGATGTGGTTTTTATAGTATGTCCTTTAAAAAAACTATCCATAGCCACTTTATCTAATTTTTTGGCGCTGGAACTCGCATAATCCTTGCCATACTTTAACAATAAGCTTTCATAATCGCCTATAAGCGGAGATTGGACATCTCGAACATTCCAGACCAACATTACCCAGCCGTTAGGTTTAGCAATACGTTTAAATTCTCGCTTGGTTTTTTCCATATCAAACCAATGAAAAGCAGTACCAACAGTTATAAAATCTACACTCGCATTCTCTAAATGAGTTGCTTCAGCTGTGCCGAAAATTGAGTGAAATTGAGAATATTGTGCTAAATAATCCTCTCCTGCTTCTCTCATTGCTTGATTAGACTCAACACCGTACACTTCATTGCCATAATCGAGAAATAATTTAGCCAGAAATCCCGTACCAGAACCTATATCAGCAATGACACTTTTTTTGTTTAAATCACATTTGCTCACCAGCAAATCCAATATTTCTATCGGATAAAAAGGTCGATATTTAAGATAATGTTGTACCGTCTTAGTAAAAGGTTCAATAAATTTATCAGCCATTTAGAAGTTTCCAATATTGGTTTTTTTTCTAAATTATATCATCGGTAAGCTTAATTTTTGCTTTAGTATAAAAAAGTCTTTCCAAGGATCATGTTTGAGCTTAGCCAATCGTTGCGGCAAATTTTTAACTGTGAAAGTGTCAGATTTAATTCGTGTCGTTAATTCATTCCAATTTATAGGAGTGGCCACGGCTGCATTCGCCCTAGTCCGAGTTGAATACGGGGCAATGCTGCTGGCACCACGTTGATTTCGCAGGTAATCAACAAAAATCTTTTCTTTACGTTTGATTTTACTCATATTAGCAACCAAGA
Organism: Candidatus Aquirickettsiella sp.; assembly: GCA_036781465.1. GTDB lineage: Bacteria > Pseudomonadota > Gammaproteobacteria > Diplorickettsiales > Diplorickettsiaceae > Aquirickettsiella. Next base: position 1,108 of record DAIQAW010000076.1, on the reverse strand, counting down.
GCTGAGGATTCTGCATTACCAAATATTGAGTAAATGTGTTGGCAAATATTTTTACTTTGTCCCAACTATACAGTCGTTTAATGGGAATAACCACATGCAATCCTTTACTACCCGTCGTTTTAACAAAACTCTTCAAGTTAATCTTCTGCAAATTATCTTTGACAAAAAAAGCGGCTTCAATAAGCTTTTTCCATTCGATATCCAATCCAGGATCAAGATCGAAGGTAATAAAATCAGGTTTTTCTATTTTATCAATTTGACTTGCCCAAGGATGAATTTCCAAAACACCTAATTGTATTAATGTCATTAAACCGAGTTTATTTTTAATATACAAATACGGTTCTGACTTATTTGTTTTATCGGACAAACTTATAGTATACAGATTTTCAGTCTCTACAGTTAAGTGTCTTTGATAAAAACATTTTTTCTTTTGACCATTAGGACAACGCAGTAGTGTTAATGGTCGTTGCAAAATATAAGGTAATATCCAGTCTGCTATTTGATTGTAGTAATTTGCCAAATCTAATTTCGTTATATTTACATCGGGATATAATAATTTATCAGGATGAGATAAATTAAATTTTTTTTTTAGACACTTATTTTTTTTTATTGATATTTTGTTGGCATTTAATTTACCCATTTTCTAGACTACTCCTTAATAATTTCATCGGGTTTTTTATCATTGCGTAATCCTTTAAAACTAGGATGACGTAAAACCCCTGCCCGCGTCCATTCAGTAAACTCCACTTCAACAATTATTTTGGGAAGAACCCAAGTTACTTGATCTAAGGATCGTGGCACAAGCCTCAAAGGAACTTTATTAGTTTTATATTTATTTAACAATTTTCTAATATTTTTTAAAGAATTTTCATTAAATCCAGTCCCGACTTTTCCGCAATAATGCAATTGATTTCTCTTGCCATATATCGCTAATACTAAGGAAGCAAAATAATGTCGATTTCCATTTCCTGGGGTAAATCCTATGACTAAAAATTCTTGCCGTTTGTTACATTTTATTTTAAGCCAATTTTTATTTCTTCCAGATAAATATGGGCTGAATTTATTTTTAGATATAATGCCTTCAAAACCTTTTTTACATGCTTTTTTA
>DAIQAW010000075.1:0-5658 GCA_036781465.1 Candidatus Aquirickettsiella sp. | reverse complement strand
TCCCGCACGGGAATTTAAGGGAAAGTTTGAAAGTGATGTAAGTGTTTGATTAAGTCTGGTGGCCGAAGGTGGAATCGAACCACCGACACAAAGATTTTCAGTCTTCTGCTCTACCGACTGAGCTATTCGGCCTAAAAAGATATACTCAAATAAATGATGCTAATGCGTAGGTTGTGTATTAAAACGTTTAGTTAAAGTTGAGTCAAGCGAATCATAAATTTTTTTCATCAAGATCGATACAAGCTGCATTTTTAAAATACGCTTGTTAAACCCTCGATAAGATAGCTTTCAAGTTTATGACTATACGCTATTTCTTAACTTTAAATTTGTAATCAGTTGCTGTATGATTCCCGCCATAAATGATAGAATATTAACCAAATGAGGTCATTGGACTAAATTTATGTCACGGGTTCCTACAGCAGCACATTGGCGTGATTCGGCACGTATCCCACGATTTTTTTTAATCGATGCACGTGCGGCTTTTCCGTTGCTTTTGTTTTTGTTACATATTCGCGTTTGGAGTTTCGTGTTGGCGATAGTAGCTATGACGTTTTTTGGTTTATTAGAACGTTATGGCTTTTCTGTTACGGTTTTTTTACGTTGGTTACGTACGGTATTAGCTGGACCACGTAAAATAGCTATCCCGTGGTGGAAGGAGTAGAAATCTATGGAATTAAAAAAAGCATTGCATTCCATTGCCAAAACCTTACGGGCCAATTTTACATTAAAGGGTAGATCTATTACCTATGATGAGGTTTTTTCTGAGGTGGGATTGTTGCCAGCGATTGCTCGTCGTGCGGATCAACTGTGTTCACTTTGTTTAGGTTATGGAATTGGGGTTAGTTTTGATGAGATAGAGCAATCTTTGCTAGGAGTGAAAGCAAATTTTGATGAAGTCACACCAAATATTTTACGTTATCTTTGTATTACGGATGTACTATGTGAGTTGATACAAAATGGAGGCTCAACTGCTCAAACTCCGCTTGATGAACTCATGTACGACTAATACATTTTAAAAGACAAACTATTTATTAAGTAAAAGAATGTTGGGTTCATATTTTTAAAATATACACACAGCAATGGGATTTTTGGCAAATGTCGCAAAAATAATCAACCAGAGTGTATTAACATGAGGATGTTGAGCGGCAATACGAACAAAAGTTCAAGTATGAAGCGTATTTAAAAAATAATTTGTGAAATTACTATAGAGGCTCGAATGTCGTTTCCCCTAATATCAGTTAAAAAAAATCCCTTAAGATTGGCTATAGCACAAGCTTATTATGCCGACGAAACAGCGTGTGTTAAACAATTATTGCAATTAGCGGCTGTACCACGCCAAATGTCAGAAAGAATCGCGCAACGTGCGGTTAAATTAATTGAACAAATTCGTGCACAACGCTTATCGAAAGGCGGTTTAGATGCTTTTTTATACGAATATGATCTATCCAGTGAAGAAGGTATTGCATTGATGTGTTTGGCGGAAGCTCTGTTGCGAATTCCAGACAGTGATACCATAGATGCCTTATTAAAAGATAAAATTACCAATGCGGATTGGGCTTCTCATCTTGGCCAAAGTGCTTCTTTCTTTGTTAATGCCAGCACCTGGGGATTAGTGTTAACCGGGAAACTATTACAGTCGAACCAAACCAGCGGGTTAGCTAATGTTTTACGCCGCTTTGTTGCTCGAAGCAGTGCCCCCATTATCCGAAAAGCGGTTAAGCAAGCCATGCAGGTGTTAGGTCGTCAATTTGTGATGGGTCAAGACATCGACGAAGCATTAAAAAGAGCTAAAGCTTATGAAGCAAAAGGCTATCGCTTTTCTTACGATATGTTGGGTGAAGCAGCTCGTACTGAGAAAGACGCTGAGCGTTATTTTCAGGCTTATCAAACCGCAATCGTTGCAATTGGTAAAGCAGCTTCAGGCAAATCACTGAACGATGCACCGGGTATTTCCGTTAAGTTATCTGCGCTGCATCCACGTTATGAGTTTGCAAAAAAAGAAGTGGTTGTTCCCTTCTTAATTAAACAATTAAAAACCTTAGCTTTGGCGGCAAAGGCCAATAATATATCGCTGACAGTCGATGCCGAAGAAGCGGATCGTTTAGATATTTCTTTAGATATTATTGGCGCGGTATTTTGCGATCCTGATTTAGCACATTGGGAAGGATTTGGTTTGGCCGTTCAGTCTTATCAAAAGCGCGCGCCTTTTGTTATTGATTGGCTGATTGATCTGGCTAAAAAACAAAATAAACGTTGGATGGTGCGATTAATTAAAGGGGCTTATTGGGATACAGAAATTAAAAATGCACAATTAAAGGGATTACAATCCTATCCCGTATTTACGCGCAAAGCAGCGACGGATGTTTGTTTTGTTGCCTGTGCAAAAAAAATACTGGCACACTCTGCAGAGATTTATCCGCAGTTTGCTACGCATAATGCTTATACCTTAGCGACGGTACTCGAGTTGGCTGGAAAGAATCGAGATTTTGAAATGCAATGCTTACATGGTATGGGGTATACCTTGTACGATCATATCGTGGGACCTAAAAATCTTAATATTCCTTGTCGTGTGTATGCCCCAGTGGGCGGACATGAAGATTTGCTTGCTTATTTGGTTAGACGTTTGTTAGAAAATGGTGCAAATACCTCATTTGTTAACCGTATTATTGATCCAAGCATTCCTATCGAAGAAATGTTAGAAGATCCGGTGCAAAAATTATATCAATTAGATAAGATTCCACACCCTAAAATTCCTTTACCGAGAGATATTTATGGGTCTACACGTAAAAATTCTCGCGGCATCGATTTCTCGGATAGTGAAACCTGGGAACCATTGGCTAGCAAAATAGAAGTAGCGGCTAAAAAGTCATACAGCGCTGGGCCTTTAATTAAAGGTGTTTTAGTGGAGGGTGAAAAAATCCGGGCTATTAGTAATCCGGCTAATCCACAGGAAATCATAGGGCATGTTAGTTTGGCGAGTGCTGAACAACTCGAGCAGGCAATTAGTCATGCTCATCACATGAATTTTAGTTGGGCCAATACACCGGTTGAACAACGGGCCGCTTGTTTGGATCGCGCCGCGGATCTTTTTGAACAACGCCTAAATGAATTCATGGCATTGGCGGTTAAGGAGGGAGGTAAAACACTGAATGATGCCATCGCTGAAGTGCGCGAAGCCGTTGATTTTTGTCGTTACTATGCCATGCGTGCACGCATAGATTTAGTTCCTCATTTATTGCCAGGGCCGACCGGTGAAGAAAATTGGTTAAGTGTGCAAGGTCGAGGTGTTATTGCTTGTATAAGTCCTTGGAATTTTCCTTTAGCTATTTTCATTGGTCAAGTGACCGCTGCCTTAGTGACTGGAAATACCGTAATTGCGAAGCCGGCAAGTCAAACACCCTTAATTGCTACGGCAGCGGTACAACTTTTATATGAAGCGGGAATTCCTGGGGATGTATTACAACTTTTACCTGCAAACGGTGCAGTGATTGGGCCAAAAATAACCTTTGATCCGCGAATTAAAGGGATAGTATTTACTGGTTCCACTGAAACGGCGCGTGAAATCAATCAGGGTTTAGCAAGTCGTGAAGGTGGGATCTTACCTTTCATTGCGGAAACGGGTGGACAAAACGCAATGATCGTTGATTCATCCGCGCTTAAGGAACAAGTGGTGGTGGATGTATTGAATTCAGCTTTTGGTAGTGCCGGCCAACGTTGTTCGGCATTACGTGTATTGTTTGTGCAAGAAGAAATGGCGGATTCTTTAATTGAAATGCTATGCGGGGCGATGGCAGAACTCAAATTAGGTGATCCTAGCGAGTTGTTTACGGATGTTGGTCCCGTAATTGACAGTGCAGCTAAAAAAACTTTACAAGAACATTTTGATCGCATGTCTCAAGAAGCTAAATTGCTTTATCAATGCAAGTTGCCGAGTGGGTTGGATCAAACGAATTTCTTTGCACCGAGTCTATTTGAATTAAGTAGCTTGGATCTTTTAAAACGAGAAGTTTTTGGTCCTATTTTGCATGTTATTCGTTATGCCGCTAAGGATCGTGAACAAGTGATCCATGCCATCAATCATACTGGATATGGTTTGACCTTAGGTATTCAAAGTCGTATCCAACATACAGTAGATACAATTTCACGTCAGGTGCATGTCGGAAACCAATATGTTAACCGCTCTATGATAGGTGCAGTGGTGGGCGTACAACCTTTTGGTGGTGAAGGTCTTTCTGGAACGGGACCTAAGGCAGGCGGACCGCATTATTTACCTCGTCTTTGTTTGGAACGTTCATTATCCATCAATACGACGGCAGCAGGAGGTAATGCCTCTTTGCTCTGCCTGGAGGAATAATGGATCATAGTGTTGTTTTTTCTATTTTTGTTATTTTTACTGGCGCTGCGGTATTAGCAACGGTTGCGTTGTATACACATCAATCTTTATTAGTCGCTTATATTTTATTAGGATTGATTTTAGGTCCCAGTTGTTTAAAGTTAGTGCCAAATTTAGGTTTGGCACGTGGTATTGGCGACATTGGTATTATCTTTTTGTTATTTTTAGTCGGTTTAGATTTAACACCACAAGAGTTTTATCGAAGTTTACGTAAAACAGCCATTGTAACCTTAGTCTTCAGTGCATTATTTACTACGATTGGTTTTGCAGTCGGTTATCTGTTTAGTTTTACACTCTTAGAAAGTGTATTAATAGGCGCCAGTTTAATTTTTTCAAGTACCATTATCGGTCTTAAGTTATTGCCCACTTTAGCGTTACACCATAAACCGATTGGTGAAACGATGATCAGTGTTTTGTTACTACAAGACTTATTAGCCATAGGTATGTTGTTATTTGTTCACGGTGCACATATGACGGGTTCTAAATTAGCCGATCTGGGTTTAACCTTAATTACTTTTCCTTCCTTACTCGCTTTTGCTTTTGTTGTACAACGTTATTTCATCAGTAAGTTATTTATTCGTTTTGATCGTGTGCAAGAATATCTTTTTTTAGTTGCACTCGGTTGGTGTTTAGGATTAGCAGAATTGTCACGCGCTTTAGGCTTATCAGCAGAAATTGGTGCTTTTTTAGCCGGTGTATCGATAGCAGAAGGACCGATTGCAGTGTTCATCGCCGATAATTTAAAACCACTGCGTGATTTTTGTTTAATCATGTTTTTCTTTGCTATTGGTGCAAGTTTTGATTTACATTATTTACCCATGGTATTTATACCGGCATTGTTATTAGCAGGATTGGTGTTATTAATCAAACCTTGGTTGTTTCAGGTATTATTGCAAATGTCGGGTGAAAAAAAATATATAGCGCGCGAAGTGGGTGTACGTTTAGGTCAGGCCAGTGAATTTTCTTTATTGATTGCCTATTTAGCCGCAGAAACTACGCCTGCCTTGATCGGTGATAAAGCCAACTATCTGATCCAAGCAGTCACTATTTTGACGTTTGTGGGCTCATCTTATTGGGTGGTTTTACGTTATCCTACACCTTTGGCCTTGAATGAAAAGATGCGTGTAGACTAAACTAGGTTTTTTTAATATATACTCTTTGCATTTGTAACTATTAAAAATAGTTACTCGTAGCAATAGAATTTTTGGCAAGCGCCGTGTCTATGCAGCAATCTGGTCTATACAATAACCATGAGGGTTGTAAAT